>CALDEO010000187.1 GCA_937942465.1 uncultured Saprospiraceae bacterium | reverse complement strand
CTGTTTATTCATTTTGCTTTCTCGGCAAATTGCCAAGTAATTGTGTTGTAAGTTCTTGCTTTGCGCAAATTATATATTTTAATTTAATTAAATATGTGACTAAAAGTTAGGTAAGGGGTCTCTACTTTATAAGTGTTGATGTCTTTTAATAATTAAAGAAAAATACTTCGTTGTTAAGTATGTTTTCATAGCGCTTGGCGACGTTGACTTTGTTTGTAATGATTAGTTTATTAGGCCACCAGAAATTTATTTTTTTGGTGGTTTTCTTTTTTTAATATAGTCGTGCCGTATCAGTAAGATAGATTACTGATCGCATTGCAGATAGCATAAAAAAAAAGCCTCCTTTACGTCAGTAAAAGAGGCTTTTTTTTTGTAGCAGTAAGGGCTCATTGTGAGCCGCTATACTTACTTTATTTGTATTTATTTGATCTCTGCAGGATTGTTTGCAGGGTTTAATAGATCATAGAATTGGTCAATCTTAGGTAAGATGATAATTCTTGTTCTTCTATTTATTGATCTACCTTCTGAGGTACTGTTATCAGCTAGGGTATTGTACTGACCTCTACCTGCAGCGATCAATTTATTAGGATCTACACCATATTTCTCTTGCAATACTCTGATGACAGCTGTAGATCTCTTTACACTTAGATCCCAGTTATCTTGGATACAATCAGTTTTGATAGGCATACTATCAGTATATCCTTCTACCATTACTTCTACATCTGGTCTAGTCTTTACGATTTGAGCAATTTTTTCAAGTACTTCATTTGATCTTTGTGTCAATATAGCGCTACCGCTCTGGTATAACATTTTGTCAGATAAATTGATGAATACAACCGTCTTATCTACTTTGATATCCACATCTTCATCTGCTATCCCATTTTTGAGTACACTTTTTAAGTTTATCGCAAGCGCAAGGTTGATAGAGTCTGTTTTCGTTCTAGCAGCTTGTATGAGGTTGATATACTTATCTTTTTGTTCTAGTTGGCGGATAGTCTCACCCATGTTGTTGCTTGCAGACTGTGATAATATTGTCAAGTCGCCTACTTGAGATGTTTGTTGGTCTCTCACTTTTTTAATATCAGCAATCTGTACTCTCATATCTTTCATCTGCTCATTTTTGAGCATCAGTTCTTTGTTCAATAGATCAAATTTAGCTTGTTGCTTTTCGATCATATTATCTTTCTTATTTACGCTATCCTCACATTTGTCCAATCTTAGCTTAGCAGTATTGAGTTGGCTAGTCATATCCTGTAGTTCTAGTTGGGTACTCTCAAGTGTTTTTTTACTAGCACAGGACGTGATCATAAATCCAGAAAGGATAATTAAAAATGCTTTTAGTAAGTTGTTCATTTTAAGCGTTTAGATTGTTTTTTAATAATGTGGATTAGAGACCTCACTTTGGTTGTACGGTCACTTATTTCGTCATTTGATTTGATAAGTATTTTTATATCTTTTTGGTTCACTTCTTTACTTGTTATTTTGATTGTATAATTCACTTGATATGACTTTATACAGATTGTGTTTGTTCGGTTTATAATATTGAATATGCTATAAGTCGAGTGTATTCCCACGAAAGTGGTATTGCAAATTATACAATTCGAGTTAATTTTTTGTATTAATGCGGAGACTCAGTGGACTATGATTATTACGGGGTATGTTGATATTCTTCGGATCATGATATAACGATCATCTACACAGTTTATTGTTATTCCGCTTAAATGGCTTTGAAATCTATAATGTGCAGAGGGTTAAAATAGGCCGATCATATTGTTACATCATACTACTAGTTACCTTCAGCTACATGTACTTTACGCAACAAAAATATCGTCACAATACCGAATAATACGGAGCAGTACCCGACGATATTATAACCCTCATAGAGTCTATCATCGTTGATCCATACGATCATACTGCTTACAGTACCTGCAAGCCCGATGGCAAACTGTTGTAAGGCAGATTTGATACTCATGAAGCTCCCACGATTATTGACTCCAGCAGCTGCAGTGATAATGGTATTAGCAGGGATCATACGACCACTTGCAAACACAAAAAATGAAGTGGTAACCAATAATACGATCCATACAGGAGTGAAACTCATATTAGTAATCAATACTACAGGGATAAAGCAGAGTAGCATCGTCGTGACGAATATCTTATTGACGCCAAACTTATCAGTCAAGTAACCGATCGCTGGTGCAGTAAATATGGTCGCAAGTCCGCCAAACAAAAACTGTAACGAGATATCATTTTGTGTTAGGCCTACATTTTTAATGAGGTATGGAGATATAAAAGGTATAATCAAAAAATGACCAAATACCAATACAAAACCAGCAAGCAATGCCCACAATTGATTGTGATCATTAAGGGTCTTTTTGATGGTATGTATAGGCGATCTATTTTTATCAATCAAGGCTAGATGATCGGTCATAGATGGGAATACAAATGCAACTACAATAGCCACAACCATAGCCAATAAACCAATAATGAAAAATGGAGTATGCCAGCTACCTAATGTAGCTAGATATAGCCCTGCAGGTATACCGAGTGCCGATGCCGCGGAGAATGCCGCCATCAATACTCCCATAGCCTTGCCTCGCTCTTCAAACTTATATAAGTCACTCACTATCGATAATACTAATGCTCCAATCACACCTCCAAAAAATCCGGTAAGCATTCTCAACAAAACCAATATCTCATAGCTTGGCGCAAATGCACATAAGAACGTACCGATCCCAAATCCTGAAAACATGGTAAGTAGGGCTCGCTTGCGATCAAAAGTATCTAAATAGAAAAATGCAATCAAACTAGATACCGCCGCCGCATAAGCATAGATAGATACTAATAAGCCAAACTGGCCAGCAGTTAAGTCAAAAGTCTCTATGAACAGATCACCCAACGGCATGATCAGCATCGAATCCACAATATGTGTGAAATTGATGAAAGCAAGAAACATTAAAATAAGGGTGCGAGACTTCATAAGATCATTAGGACAATTTATTGACCCAAATAGTTCATTAATGGACCAATTTAGTTCAATGACATGGTAGGAACCATAGAAACAGTCTCATGAAACATCAACTCATGCCAGTTATAATCCATAAACATGGACATCGGGAAAAGGTCGATTAGATATAATAATTCGCTATCGTCCGATGCCATCATGATGATCCACAGTTTAGTCCTATTCTGATCTAGGGTATAACTGAGTAGAGAACCCTTACGGAATAATTGAGCCACACAAGCACGTTGCTTTGGTACCAGAGACATGAAGTCTTGGGTTATTGGAGTGGGCAATATGAATTCGATCATGTACTGTTTCATAATAAAAACGCTATTCTGAATCAAATGCTACAAAGCTCATCGTCAATCGAGTATCGATATTAGTTGGACTGAAATTTCGTAGTCTAAACTTTACCTCGAAGGTAGCAACATCCGTAATGAGTATATCTTTTAAGTTAGTGATATTCGAAAATAGTCTAATTTCATCGTTTGTGTCCAATGGAACAGGGTCTTGATAAAATATTTCTTCACTCATCGTATTATCTGCGTTATCTAAAACTCTTACGGATACCTCAAAGACAAAGTTCCAGTCGATATCATCAAATCGAGCCTCGACAAGTCCTCTACTTGATAGCAGTCTCACAATCGACTCTTCATTGATACTCTGTGCTTGTAACTGAGATTTAATTCCCAATGGCACATCCTCCAGTATAAACGTATGCGTCTCTATGGTATTGAGACCAGCGGGGATTTCAAAGTTGACAAAGGTCTCCGTAGAGAAGATAGGTGTATCATCCTTGCTACATCCATTGAGCAATAACATAGCTCCTATAAAACTTAAAATCTGGAGCTTTTTTAATAATATCATAGTTTAGTAACGCTTTTATATTGATGATTGTTACGAATCATTTATTGTGTTTTTGAGTCTTTTATTGAAAGGTATTATTTAACTTGGCTTCAGACAATTTCTTGACCATAGAATTACATTAGTATGGCAAAAATATTGTTTGGTTATTTTAAGACACTAAATATCTAAAACATGGGCGAGCAGAGAGTCTCCTTACTATCCGATAAGCAATCAATGCAGAAGTTTGTAAAGTCATTATTAAATGATGTGCAGGCCCTGGAGTACATGCTAGACAATGACTGGTTTGAGTCAGGAGTCACTAGGATCGGTGCAGAGCAAGAGATGGTCCTCGTCCACAATAAGACCAAAAACCCTGCATGTATTGCCATGGAGGCGCTAGAGTCTATGAGTCACCTTGAGTGGGTAGAGACAGAACTAGCTAAATTTAATCTAGAGACTAATCTAGAGCCGAGAGAGCTTGTAGGCGATTGTTTTGCACAGATGGATCATGAAAACAGCAGCAAGCTAGATCAGATACAAGAGCATCTGGACAAGTTAGGCGTCAGTTATCTCCTTACGGGAATATTGCCAACATTACGAAAGTATCATCT
>CALDEO010000186.1 GCA_937942465.1 uncultured Saprospiraceae bacterium | reverse complement strand
AGCACAAGATAAATCTTGCCAACAACCAGTTTCTCCATCAGCAAAAACGTATAAGTCGACACTTAAATCTGTATTTGCTGGATTGCTACAATCACCTAATCCATCAATGCCCTTAACTGTTAATGTGAAGCAGAAGTCAATATTAAGAATTTCATTACAAGTCGATAGTAAGCCCCAACTTGTATTTGGATCGCCCAAGTCATTTTCACAGTTTCCATTACCTGGAGATGTATACCACCAGCCACCGGGCAATAGGTCCCCTGCTGATATGCCCCCACCATTGTTATACTCTAAGCCTAATAAACCACTAGGCAACGATGTTACTGTGTATTGAGGATTATTAAAATTGTAATCAACATTGCCTTCATCTAACCAAAATGCTCCATCTGGACCTTGAGTCTGATACAATGAATCTTGTATATCCCATCCATTGCCTAACACAGGCATAATACCTTGTAACCATTGACAATTATTGCCAATTGGGGGTGGTGCTGGATTGATATAATATTCAATTTCATAACAAAACTCAACTGACTCTCCAGGACAGAATGGCCCTTCTGGTTGTGATGATTCAGGAGTTGTCTCTAACTCTGTATCATAACAATCAAATGCGTTAATCTGGGAACTTACACAAATAGCTATTTCGTCATTTGAACCACCATCGGTTTCTATTCTTATCCAGTATGTTCTGTTTGCACCTACTCCAAGAACCGGGCTCGGATCGGTTGAACAGATAATATTTGTTGGATTTAAAGTATCACAATTTGGACCTTCAAAAACTGATATTGTTGGATTGAAGACTGCATTGAGACTAAGAATCATTGAAGTAGCCGTACTATCCGTCTTAACTTGTAACCATATAGACGACCCCGTGATACTACAATCATCAGTCTCACTAGAAGCTAAAGTATTATACGTTGTTAAACAATCCGCAGCCCCATTGGTGATTGGAGTTAAAATAAGATCTTTCGACTCAACCTCTTGGCAAATATCAGCAAAGTCAGCACTTACGACTGAGGATTGTGACTTTAAAGGTGCAATGCCTTCATTAATTGGGTTTGTATGATTCCCATCATTATTAGAATTGATCACTGGACTTAGAATCTGTGTTGTAGGTACAGCATAACCAAAAGTGCTTAACAAGATACAGAGTATCAGTAGTAGGTTCGTTTTATTCATAACATGCATATTGATCACAATAGTATCATAGGCAAGTCAAGGCTGACTATCTACAGGTACTATCAATCTCTAAAATTAACTAATGAAAAACGACTACCACACCGCGTTTAAGCCGCTTTTTTTTATGCTAAAGCTAAAGAAAATAATCATTAAATACATAACGATAAGGCCTACAAAAAAATAGGCAGTCAATTAATCATTGACTGCCTATATATATTTCGATAAAGAAAGAATGAATCTCTACTCTATGATATTGATCTTCTTGACCATTTTGCCATCCTCTGATTGTATAACCAATAGGTATGTTGATTGCGCAAGATTAGGTAAGTCAAAACTCTTAGTAAATCCAAGATTAGCGGATAGTTTCTCTACTGAAGAATATACTTGTCTACCCTCTAGATCTATAACACTGAGGTTTAAAGAAGTTGACTTCGAAGATTTAAGATCTAAGAAGAATACTCCAGAACTTGGATTAGGATACACTATAAACTCATCTATTGAGCTTATCTCATTGGTATTGGACAATACAATATTGATATCCTTAGATATTGCTGTTGTTCCACATTCATTGGTAGCGGTAAGGGTCACTGTGTATACACCACCTGCCTCGTATTCATAATCAGGATTGGCATCGGTACTCTTATTGCCATCACCAAAGTCCCATTCGATGCTGCTTGCATCTGAAGAAGTATTTTCTAAAGTAATCGTATTGCCTGTGATACTGGCATTAAACGAAACCATCGGAGCTGATAATACCGTAATAATATCAGACTGTGTAGTAGTATTCATATCATTTAAAGAAGTAACGGACAAGCTAGCAGAGTATACTCCAGCTGACTCATAAATAACGGTTACATTTTCTTCAGTACTTGTACTTGGGTTACCACCTGGGAATGACCAACTAAAGCTACTTGCATTGGATGTAGATGCATTGGTATATTTCACTTCTAGCGGACTACAACCAGTGGTGTTCTCTGTTGTAAATGCAGCTTGCACCGCAAACGAAACGGTTACTGTATTTTCTATTTGCTTGGTACCACATGCATTGGATAAAGTCAAGGTAACTGTGTACTCCCCTTCTGCACTATATGTATGTGCAGGATTAGAGGCTGTAGAAGTATTACCATCACCAAAGTCCCACGAGTAAGTCATCGTATTATCAGATGTTGCACTAAAGTCTACGTCCAATAAGTTAGCAGTAAAATCAAAGTCACCAGATGGGACACCGTTAACAACGATCAAGTCACTCTGGATAGCCGTATTCTCAAATAAAGGATTCATAGCTACAAGGGTCACGTCATAGGTACCTACTTGCGCATAGGCAACGGTCGGTGATTCATCCGTAGATGTAGCAGGGCTACCTCCATCAAACACCCACATAAAGTCTGTTGCATTGGCTGTAGATTCATTTGTAAAAGTTATCTCTACTGGAGCACAGCCACTCGTCACATTACTACTAAAAGCAGCAGTTGGCGCAGAGTAAGACTCAACCATCACAGTATTACTAGCACTACCGCATGTATTGGATACTAGCAGCTCTACTGCGTATGTACCTTCTATCGCATAGGTGTGACTTGGTGCTTGATCAGTACTTGTATTGCCATCGCCAAAGTCCCAACTATACGTATCACCATAAGTCGTATTATCATCAAATTGATATACCAAACCATTATTGGTGAAACTTGGTGCTGCTGTAGGAGTGTCGATGATAACTACGATATCTTCTTCAATAGCTGTATTAGAGAATGTAGGATTGGACACTGTAAGTTTTACTGAGTACGTACCTGGTGTATTGTATTTGATTATTGGATTAGCTTCTGTAGATACACTCGGTGTACCTCCATCAAAAGTCCAGTTGTAAGAATCTACATTGTCACTAGATTGATTCATAAAGCTAATCGTCTCTCCTGCACATAATGTAGATGCTACTGAAGAGAAACTTGCTGTCGGCACCGTATATAAGTCTAAAGTAGACGTTGATACATTGACACCACATTGATTGGTTGCTGTCAATGTAACCGTGTATATACCCTCTGCTGCATAATTGTAAGTAGGACTTGCAGCTGTACTGCTGCTACCATCACCAAAATCCCAAGCAAGGCTCGTCGCTCCTACTGATGTATTGGCAAACTCAACAAATGTCCCATTACCAGTAATATCAAAATCTGCTGTCGGAGCATCTGAGATTGTTATGTATTCTTGTGTTGTCATTGTCGTTGCACCTTGATCGTTGGCAACTTCTAATGTAACGTCATATACTCCAGATTGTGCATATTGTACTATTGGATTTTCTAATGTAGATGTGCTAGGGGTACCTCCTTCAAATGTCCAACTCCAAGAAGTAGGATTATTAGTAGAAGCGTCATCATATGTCACTTCTACAGCGGTACAAGCAGCGATCACATTGGATGAGAAAGCTGGTTGCGGTACTGACGATACAGTAATCTCCACAGTTACCAAACTTGTAGAACAAGCAGCATTATTAGCTTCTAAGATAACCGTATAAGTACCTTCTAATGGAAACTCATGTACTGGGTTGGGGATAGAACTTGATGTACCATCATCAAACATCCAATTATACGAATCTGCAGAAGCAGAGGTATTATCAAATGTAACAACTAAACCGTCTACCGTATATGAAAAAGCTGCTACTGGATTAGCTACAACTTCAACAAAATCTACTCTAAGATCAACATCTTCGAAAGCCGCATTGGTGGCTGTAAGTTGGACATCGTATACTCCTGCTGTTAGGTAATCTACCTCAACGCTAGGATCTATAGATACATCAGGCGCTCCTCCTTCAAATAACCAAGTAAAGTCAGTAGCATTACTACTTGACTGGTTGGTATAAAGTATGGATTCACCAACACAAACAACTTGATTGGATGCAGAAAAACCTGCAGTCGGAGGAGTAACAATAGTTATTACCTCTGTATATAACTCTGTACCACAGTCATTCATCACTTCGAGGAAAACCGTGTAGACACCATCCTCCCCATATGTATATATTGGTTGCTCTTGACTCAATGTAAATCCATCGCCAAATGACCAAAAGTAATCAAGGTTAAGACCTGTTGATTGATTAATAAAAGTAACAGTCGATCCATCTATTGAATAGCTAAAATCTGCCGTAGGTAGATTATCTACATTGATGATACCTGTCTGAACAGAAACATCTGTTCCTTGCGTATTGGACACTGTAAGCGTCGCATCATAATTGCCCGGCGTATCATATAAGATCGTAGGGTTGACATCTGTCGATGTAGAAGGTGTACCTCCAGGGAATGACCAATCATGCGTTAAATTACCACCACTAGAAGTACTATTATACTGCACATTAAGCGGAGCACAATCACCAGAAGCGGCAAATGTGAAACTACTCACAGGAGCTACTGCTGTAGCACAACTAGTAAGACATGTTTTACTTAGATAGTGATTTTGGATTTCACTAATTGAAGTAGCAGACCAACTCGAAGTATTACTTACAGATGTTGCCATTATATCACCGTTACCAGAGTCATGTCCAGCATCGAAGTTATGGCCTATTTCATGGGCTTGTACTACTCTTAATAGCTCAGCGCTACCACTAAAGTCTTCACAACAATTGTATCTACTAAACTCACAAACTACCCCTACAAAAGCAATACCTATAGTAGTACCATCGAAGTCTCTATCAGTCCATAAAGTGGCAATATCATGAGAGAACATAAAATTATTATTTCCCCAACTTCTAAAACTATCTAAAAGGGAACCGGCACTAGTAGATGATGTCCAAGGATCACAAGTACTACAGTTAGATACAAAAATCTCATTAATGAGAAGTTGTAGTTCGTCTGCAAACTCATCATCGTAGTTATTCTGAACGTTATTGAGAACACCTATTATATGATTTTCAACACCTGTGACAGATCCATATTTTTGGAACATTGAAAAATCACCTGCAAGTGCAACCTCCACCTCAAAACAACCTCCAACACTACGTTGAACATTATTCTTAGCACCTTT
>CALDEO010000185.1 GCA_937942465.1 uncultured Saprospiraceae bacterium | reverse complement strand
GTCTTTGCATCCCATACTATTGCAAATAAATCTCCACCCATACCGTTGCCCGTAGGCTCCATGAGACCGAGACAAGCATTCGCAGCTATAGCCGCATCGGTTGCTGATCCACCTTGCTTGAGTATATCTATAGCCACTTGCGTACACAATGGCTGCGAGGTAGCTACCATGCCGTGTTGCGCTATGACCTCCGAGCGAGTAGCATGTGACATACCTGTCACTCGATCTTGACCTATGGCTGCATGTAGGGATAGTAAGCTTAGTAATATTACAATATGGTATCTCATGAGACAGTCTTGTTTAAGTGCTTACGCAAAATAATAATTCTAGTAGACAATCATGCGAGTATCAGAGTTACTATTTAGTAGTTCTGAAACATAGACCCATATGTCATACTTTTTAACAAAAGCATATGACGAGCTTATCCTATTTTCCTCCTGACTTTTTAGTTACCTTCTTGCTTTGGATACGTTTATTGCTTGCATCTTTTTTGTCTGCTTTATCCTTTGCAGCTTTAGATGTGGGCTTTGAGTCATTTGATGCTAGAGATTTATAACTAGATTTTTTAGATCTAGTACCGCTAGCAACAAGGTAGCCTGAGCATGATTCAGCTTTATCTATAGGCATCGGTACACAGTAGAGCTTATCCCCTGCATTAAAGGCTACAAGTACTTCTTTAGCACCATTCTTAACTTTACAAACGCTATATTTTCCTATATTTTTGTCAAACTTAGCTTCTCCTATTTTTTCTTGGCGATCTATCTTTTTGCCACCTAACTCTTGCTGGTATATTTTGACAATCTCATACTTTAGATCCTTATTATAAGATGCTGACTTACCACCTGCAATTAAGATCTTTTTTACTTTATCTTTTTTCACTTCATCTAGTGCTATTACATCTAGTTTGAGTGGTAGTACATTGGTGATCATGTATCTCAATGTAGATTGAAAGCAAAACTTCTGATCTACCAGCGCCTCATGTACTGTTGTCTCGAATGTTCTTGGTTTACTTTTTTTAAATTTCTGGTAAGACCACCCTTCTGGTGTGAATGCGGCCTTGGCTACGGCCTCTCCAGTCTCCACACTTACGAGCTCCATATTGATTGTATATGATCTCGTAACCTTTGCTAGATGTATTTTTGATAATTTTCCCTTATCACTATACTTCTTATAGCTAGCTGAGTCTAGTTTTTCAGTTATTTCAGACAACTTAGACTCTAGTATATAGTTGGCTCCTAAAGCACCTACCGCAACTAATCCTAGATCCGTTTTCGACATATTTTTACGTTTCAAGGCGACATACTCTTCATACTGCCTATCGACAATGTGTACTTGCGGTAGCGCATTGACGATACACTCTTGTATCTGAGATTTGATCGTTTTAGATAGATTGCCCTTATTATCCACAAGTTTTACCTTGGGAGTTGCAATCTCTATTACGATCGGGTTATCATATTGAGCATTGACTACTTGACAAGATGCTAGTATGAGTACTACTAGGATAGAGTTTTTTATTTTTTGATAAATCATTTCGTACCGAATTTTTGATTGCTTACGTATAGTGTTTCTTTCGCATTAAAGTATTGTAGTATTTTCTTATCACCATCTTTGACATCCAATATGATGTCGTCATTGGTCGCACCTTTACTTTTCGATGGTTTGAGCTCACCTACATATTCAAATGTGTACATAGCCTGGTCTGCTACCTCTAGCTGATCTTTTACTCTAAAGACATACATCTTATCAGGATTACCAGATTTCATATATGACAGTTTTTTCAGAGATACTTTCTTGGCTTTGTCTTTTTTGACCTCAGCCAATGACTGTATGTTGATCACGATCGGATACTTATTTTTGAGAAGTCCACCCACTTGTTCTCTATTTTTCTTAAAGAAAGCACCCACTAGCTTAATATCTGCCAGATCCATATACTCACTATATTTAGGCAACATCGCCCGATAGTTGATATTGGTCATAGCCATGATCTCACCTGTGAAAATATCAATAATCTTAAAAGCAGCTACAATGCTAAAATCATGCTTCTGACCATTGATTTTATCTAATTTAAAATCGATCACTTCATAAAACCCTAGATAGTGACACTTGTATGGACTAAACCCCGGATCTAGTTTCTTGATCACCTCTCTCTTGTTGATATCACCAAAATAATTGGCAGATTTTAATCCATACTCTAGTGTAGTAAATATATCATCTAAAAACTTCTGAGGGACATCATGTTTATTGACATCAATGTATAAGTCTATAGTTGAGTTGGCTCCATATTTCTGGTTTCTTATAAACTTGGTTACCTCATCTGTGACTTGCGTGGTTGCAAGTATAGGCAGTAACATTAAAAGAATTATAAATCTAATTTTCATCTTTACAGAATAGTTTTTTTTCTTGAGTAATAGCTGTCTTTATTTTTTTATTTCCTGACTTCACCTTTGCCAGGAATACTTGTTCGGTTTCTATGTAGGTAACCTCGACTTCTCCGATTTTTGTCTTTTTTCGGTACAATGCTTTTGGGTCACTTGCCTCTTCTTGATACACCGTTAGTTTGTTTTTTCTGGATAGTTGACATGCATTTTCGCAGTACAGTACGACTTCCTCTGCTTTATCGCCCTTCTCTTTAGAGATGCTCACAAGTTGGATTTCAACTTTGGCCCCGAGATCTAGTTCTACCAGTATCTCCTCGGTCTTTTCCTTCATATATCGAGTAAAATACCTCGGCCTTTCGATCTCTAGTCCAGGTGTCAAAAATCGGTCAATATCATACGTTTTCTTAAACAACTTCTCCCCTGTCTCCACATTAAGCAGACTTATTTTTAATGTAGCGGATTCTGCTAAGTATTCTATATCCATCAATATCATGGCTCCGATCGCTTTATCTTGATCAACATAGACACCATCCATAAAGGCTTCATTTCTCTGGATATCTCGCTCCTTATTGACAAGGTGAGT
>CALDEO010000184.1 GCA_937942465.1 uncultured Saprospiraceae bacterium | reverse complement strand
TATAAGGATGATGGACTAGGTGATTGGGAGTTATTCAGTGATGGTATACCTAATGTAGATGTTAGAGAATTAGAAATAAACTATGCAGATGGATTTATATATGCCGCTACTTACGGTAGAGGAGTGTGGAGATCAGAATTAAGAGATCAAGTACCTACATGTTTTTATCCATTAAGTGGACAGATTGCGACAGTGGGTCTTGGAGAAGCTACCGTAAGTTGGTCAGATCCAACTACAGCACCATCAAATGGATATGAGTATGTAATATCTAACAGTGCCACTCCATCGGGACTAGGTACTCCTACAACTGCAAATGGTGCAACAATATCAGGTATGAGTTATAACTTGGATTACTATGTACATGTAAGGTCTAATTGCTCTGCAGACGGATTTTCTGGATGGGTAACGATAGGTCCGATCAAGTCATTACCGTCATGTGATGATACATTCCATGACAATGGTGGTGCTGCTGGAAACTATACCAATAACCAAAACACAATAACACAACTATGTCCTCAGAATAGTATGAATAAAATAAAAGCAACATTCACCAGTTTTGATGTAGAGTCGGACTGGGATGCGATGTATGTATTTGATGGTCCTGATACTAGTTCACCTATGTTTGCTAGTACCAATCCGATTACGGATGCTGGTTTTCCAGCAGGTGGGTATTATGGTAGTGCTATTCCTGGTCCGTTCGAATCTACAGATGCATCAGGTTGCTTGACAGTACAATTGATAACGGATACATTTGTAACAGGTGCAGGTTTTGAAACTGATCTTAGTTGTGATATTAATTGTACTCCGCCAAAACTGAGTACTCTCGCCGATACTGGATACGGATCATTGCGTCACGTAATTGCATGTCCATTGACTGCTCCGGTAGTTGTAGATGCGGGTATCATGGGTGACACTATTACGATTACCTCTGACCCATTGAATATATGGCAGAATGTGATGATAGATCAGTTGTTATCAAGTAAAGTTACGATCAAGTCTGAGTTGACAGGAGTTTCATTATTTAATATACAATCAGGTCAAACGCTGCACTTGGATAATGTAGAAGTTTTGATGCCTGCAGGTCAGGAGTTCATTAACAATGCTGGTGTACTAGAAGTACAAGACTGTACGGTCAAAGGGAATAGTGTCAAAGTGAGTAATAATGGTAAAATAAATATTTTACAGAACGGTAATATGAAGATTATCGAAGAGTAATATTAGTTAATTGGATAATGTATAAAACTTTAACATATTCATTGATATTTGTTTTTTGAGGTATTTTACAGTCAATCTATTTGAATTAAATAGTTAGAAAAGAATGTTAAATGGTGTTTTTTGTATTGGAAGAATAATAATTTATTGCCGATTATCTTGAGATGTGACCGTTCGTCATAAAGCACATAAAAAGCTTAAATATTCTATTGGTTAGTAATACATTCGTGCAAAAATAACCAATGAAAACAATTAGAAACACTTTCTTAATGGCACTATTGTGTGCCCTGTGCATACTTCAAGCACAATCACAGAGCATCTCACCTTTAGGCCATAGTGCATCTAAAGAGAAGAGTATTGCAATCAATGCAGGACTTAATTCTATGGATTGTAATCTACATACAATCACTTACGGTGGTTATATCGGTGGAGAATATATCTATCAGAAAATGGATGCAGTAATGAATAACTCAAGAGCAAAAGGCTTAAAAGTTGGTGGTAATGCAAAATTTTCATTTTACACGGGTTCTGAATCAGAAGAAAAGTATGGAAGATCTTACACAGGTCTTTATGCATCTATCGGTGGTGATATAGGATATTCACTTCAGTTAGGTTCTTTAATACTACAGCCATCTGTAGGACCTCAATTAATTCTGCCTTTAGCAGTAAAAAAAGAAGGAATCGATGCAGGTGATATCGATGCTGGATACGGATTTGAAGGTAAATTGAAGTTCTTATTGAAAAATGACTTAAGTGTAGATGTGTCTATGACAAGATTTAGCAATGATCTTGATCCTTATGGTGATATCAATGAAAACAGTGAATTCCAAGTAACATACAACTTTGCAATAGGAGTATCTAAGGCATTCTGGATTAAGCCTGTTCAAGAGTAATAAAGATTAAAGCAGGTATTACCTGTTTACGGATGGCGTTTAACGTCAACAATAAAACAATCTCAAAAAAACCATTTAAGAGTTATCATCATTCGATGATAACTCTTTTTTATTTTGTAGAGGGTATGTCTTCAGGGACTTTTACTATTTTGCTTTTGTCAGAATCAAGATTTAAGGATTTTCTTGATTTTTCTAAGTAGTAGACTACAACTTGAGTGGGTAGCTATGGCGGGTGGTGGTGGTTTATCAACTGTGGTCTCGTACGCTTTGCTGCTCCTTTGTCAGAATCAAGATTAGCAGGATTTAGGGATTTTCTTAATTTTTCTAAGTGGACGATAACCTGATCAGTGAAGCAATTTAATATGATCGTATATTTTATAACAATTTCGATCATAAGTTAAATACTCTACTCTTACGATGCTACCTAAGAACACATTTAGCCCTGATACCCCGAAACCTTGATACCCCTTTGGCTCACAAAGCCAAAAAGACACCACAACAATAACGAAGCTCAAACCTAATAAGCTCTAGCGTCATTCTTCTCCATATAGTTTATGAATGCTCTATTGACAACACGATTACCGCCTGGAGTAGGGTAGTCTCCTGAAAAATACCAATCACCTGTATTATCAGGGCATGCAAGATGTAGATTTTCTATAGATTGATAGATCACATCCACTTGTGGTTTGGTTCCTTCAGGGGTTACGATTTCTGCAATTTTAGCAGAGATTTGGTCTTGGGTAAATTGCTCGTAAAGTTCTTTAGTTACATTTTTAATCTGCTCTCTTGGCAGTTCTTCTTGAGCTTTGCATTTTTTATATACATCATCGAGTAGTTGTTCTTTTCCGTTCTCTTTGAGTAGGGCAACTAAGGCTTTAAATGCTACAAAATTATTCATTTTAGACATATCAATACCGTAGCAATCAGGAAATCTGATCTGCGGAGCTGATGATACGATGATGATTCTTACCGGGCGGAGTCGAGACATTATTTTGATGATACTATCTCTAAGTGTAGTACCTCGTACGATAGAGTCATCGACAAGTACTAGCGTATCGATATCGTTTTTAACGATTCCGTATGTTACATCATAGATGTGAGATACCATATCGGCTCTTACTGCATCTGATGCAATGAATGTTCTCATTTTAGCATCCTTGACGGCAAGTTTTTCTACTCTTGCTCTGGTGCTTAGTATTTCTGCTAGTTCTGCTTCTGTTATATCGGTACCTTTTTCTTTTATCTGTCTTTGTTGCAGTAGCGCTATCTCTTTATCTACCCCTTCCATCAGCCCTAAAAATGCAACCTCTGCAGTGTTAGGTATAAATGAAAATACGGTGTTTTTGATATCGTAGTCAACTGCTTTAAGTACATCTTTAGCTAGGAGTTCACCTAGTTTTTTTCGTTCTAGATAGATATCTCTATCGGTACCTCTAGAGAAGTATATTCGCTCGAAAGAGCAAGAAGTCCGAGGCAATTGTTCTTTGACCAAT
>CALDEO010000183.1 GCA_937942465.1 uncultured Saprospiraceae bacterium | reverse complement strand
AATGAAGACCTATCGTTCTTATCTAAAGGAACATACATCTATACAATCACCAACGAATCAGGTGAAAGAATATCAACTAAAAGATTGGTTATCCTCACGCCGTAAATATTAATGATGCAGACAAAAGCCAACTTCGTAACTAGAATATTTTCGAGAAATCTACCTACGACCGAGTGGCTTAATGTGTTGACCCATGGCATAGGTATTATTCTTACATTAATAGCTATACCGTTTATCATATCAGTATCAACGGATGTACTGACAACAGGACAGCTGATCGGTGTATTGGCTTTCTGTTTTGGATTACTGTTTATGTATTCTAGCTCGACTGCATATCATTATGCGATGAGAGAGCGATCCAAGAAGTTACTTAAGATTCTTGATCACATAGCTATATTCATCTTGATAGGTGGTAGTTATACCGCATTTGTATTGACCTATTTAAACAACAGTACCGGATGGATATTCCTAGGTATTATGTGGAGTATCATTAGCGTAGGTATTATATTGAAATTGTTTTTTACTGGCCGATTTGAGTGGGTATCTCTCATGTTATACCTAGTCCTAGGTTGGATGGTAATCTTTATCTATAGCGATATGACTGCTGTGATGCCAGAGGCGGTAAAGTATTGGCTTATAGCTGGGGGACTGAGTTATACTTTTGGTACTATATTTTATGCTGTCAAGCAGATACCACATGGACATGCGATATGGCATCTATTTGTGATGGGAGGCACCGTGACTCACTACGTATCGCTCTACTCAGGCATTACAGATTATCAACTCGGGTTATAATCTATTGCAGTTAAGTTAAGGGGTTTAAGATTGTTTTTGATGTTATTCTGTATCAAGCGCTATAGTCTGCTAAGACTGCTTTATAGTCCTCATAGTCGGTCTCTATGGCCTTCATATGTGTACAATCATACACAACTAATTCTGAATTGACATTACAAGCTACTTGTAGTTGCTTACCCATTTCTAAAGTTGTGAGTTCATCTTTTTTACCATAGATAAATAGTACGTGTTGGATATGTTTTATCCGATCGACTTTCGTCAAATAATTGTTGTCTTTATTCATTTTTTGGAAAAATGGAGTCAGTAAGCGGATCAATATATAGACTGCGGTATTTCTTTTCTTAAAGTAATAATAGTACTTGGTCATACTATTCTCGATGACCGCTTTTTCGATATGATGGTCTGTATGAGCGATGGCTCTCAATAGCTGCGCTGCTCCAAAGGATATCCCATGCGCATTGATTTTATGTATCGGAAAAATTCGTTGAGCATATTTGACTACAGTCAGTATATCTAAGTCAAATTGATAATCGGAGACAGGGCTCTCACCGTAGCCATTAAAATCAAAAAGTACAACATGATATCCTAGATCGAGATATAGATCGGCATGACCGCTCTGTATAAAGAAATCCTTGGCCTCTTGACGGTATGGATGACAAAGTACGACGACACCCAGCGTATTGGCTTGAGTCGTTTTCTTATAAATAATGGAGAGGTTTCGATCGTTCTCCTCGAGTGCAGTCTTTATCCAAGTTGCTTGACCATTGCTGTCAGGCTGGTGATTTAGGATTTTCTTGAATATTATTTTTCTCAAAGAGGGATGCATAGGTAGTTGGATTATTCGATTTTGGTGTTTCACTAGTTATTCGCTGACAAGCTAGCCAAGATATTTTTTAATGATAGAGAATGGCTGTGCTAAGAAATAACTAAATGCTGGCGAATATCGTAAAATCTTGCCTAAGAGGTGGGTTTTAACTTAGAAGTATAGTAATTTTGTAGCTTATGAAAAAACTATTAGTACTTACAGGAGGAGGCGATTGTCCAGGATTGAATGCAGTGATCAGAGGTATTGTTAAAGCAGCATCGCAGACCGATGAGTGGAAAGTATACGGTAGTATTGAGGCTTTTAATGGAGTCATCAATGAGCCCAATGAGATCGTAAGATTGACTAATAAAAAAATACAAGGTATCCACGTCAAAGGTGGTACCATATTGAAAACGACCAATAAGGGAAATCCGTTGGAGTTTCCAATCAAGAAAAAGGACGGTACCTGGGGCACTAAAAACATATCTAAAGACCTAGTCAAGAAGATAAAAAAGTTAGGATTTGATGCGGTTATAAATATCGGTGGAGACGGGAGTCAGAAGATATCGCAAGCTTTATATGAAAAAGGACTCAATATTGTAGGTGTACCTAAGACGATCGATAATGATCTATCTGCGACGGATGTGACCTTTGGGTTTTCGACCGCAGTACAGATAGCTACGGATAGTTTCGATAAGCTTGTCACTACAGCGGAGAGTCACCATAGAGTGATGATCATGGAGGTGATGGGTAGAGATGCCGGCTGGATCGCATTGCATACGGCCATTGCAGGTGGAGCAGAGTTATGCCTGATACCAGAAATCCCATTTGACTTGAAGGTAATATTAAAGAAGATCAAGAAGAGATATAAAAAGGGTAAAGGATTTGTCAATATCGTCATTGCTGAAGGAGCAATGGAGAAAGGAGGTGAGTCTAGTGGCGAGCAAGCTACCGACGTAGGAGATGCTCACAAAAAGCTGGCTGGTATCGGCAATTACCTAAGAACAAGACTTGAAGAAATGGGCTGTCCAGCACAGATAAGAACCACTACTTTAGGTCATATACAGAGAGGAGGGACACCGATCGCTTTTGACAGGATACTGGCCTCAAGTATGGGAGTAAAAGCATTTGAATTGGTAGCAGAAAAACAGTTTGGAAAAATGGTTGCTTACCAAAATTATGGTCTAACTCAAGTGACATTAGAGGAGGCTGTGGCTACGTATAATCACGTAAACCTAGATCATTACTTGATCAAAACAGCGAGGTCTTTGGGTATATCTTTTGGCGACTAGTTTACGATAAATGTAATAGCTCCTGTTATTCCTTCGATCGCTTGGAAATTGTTTAAAGTGCTGCTTCTCAATATAGTATCGAATGATTCTGCAGTGTTTTGTAGTGTGAAATTCACTACGTTGGTACAAGTGTCTCCGGTGATTACGCCTCTGTTGATTCGTTCATTATCAGGATTGGCTTGCGTCCAATATAAGATGTAAGTATCCTGTACTGCAGTCTGTAGACTCAGATTGATTGCTCTCATAGTATCTCTAAAAAAAGCAGCTTCGTATACC
>CALDEO010000182.1 GCA_937942465.1 uncultured Saprospiraceae bacterium | reverse complement strand
TTGATATAATCTTCACTAACGTCATCAATATAATCAGTGAATGTCCTTCTAGGAATAACTTCTACACCCATTACAACATTCGGTGCCAACTCAAATTTAATACCAACACCATGAGAGATACTCAACTCAGTAAGAGAGTATTTAAACTTACCTGGTAACCAACCTTGACCTTCAGTACCAAGTGGTTGCAAAGCGACTAGGCTACCATCAATTCTTGCTTTTGGACTAAAGTGAAAAACATGGGCACCTCCTGAAAGATATATATTAACACCAAACTTATTAAGCTTCTTAAAAATAGCATTAATACTCAACTCTGTACTCACACCCCACTCATACAAGTCAGTTTCAAAAGAAAGATTTCTTCTTCTACGACCTATACTGGACGCTTCAGAATCACTTCCTGATAACTTACCTACGAGAAATTTAGTGTGGAAACTTACATAAGGATTCATAATCAAACCAACTGAAGAACCAACGGCCAAATGCCCCTTAGAAAAACTCAAGGCGGTAGGCAAAGGAGAAAGATCTCCCTGGTAGTAAGTGGCACCTACATAGCTGCGTACTTCTACTTGCTGGGCTGATATGCTAAAAGCATATGCAACTAAAAAGATTATAAAAACAATTTTCTTCACTACTTAATTATGTCCAATTCTAGATAGATGACACCAAAACCTATTAGTATCACTACAAAAATCTCAAATAAATCAACATTTTATATAAATATTAGACAGACTAAAAGTCCAAACCCACATATAATCTGTATAACCTCCCTATATACAGAGTGTTAAATATATTCGAATGTAAGTATTATCAATTAAAATATTCTAATTATTTAAACGAACCAAGAATATATATCACAGAAAGATCCAATATGAAACCATCATATTGGATCTTTTAATACTTAAAAAGCGTAAACTGTTACCCTAAAGGTACAAGTTACCCCTTTCCAAAAATCCCTTTTTTAGCTCCACCTAATACTGGCTTCGGTCTAGGAGCTTCATTGACGTTATATTTATGATGAAAGATCTTTTCATTATACACCCATTCACCATTTGTTAATTCATATCCTTCATAAGATCCATCTGACACATTGGTAGGTCCTTGTCCTGCAAACTGTCCCATCCTTCTGATAAGGTGGTCATGCATCATGATATCCAAGTTATCATTGTATCGCAATGAAACATTACTATCAGCACTATACGTCAATATGATCCTATTCTGAATTTTATCTCTAATACCCTCTTGAGGGAATCTCCAACAATCTAGACCAATGATCGGTGTACCATCATCATCAAAGTACATAACCTCCGCAGTCTTTATCTTATCGTATTGAGTATGACCATTATAACCCGTCAACATGTAGTATGTCTTACCATCAACAGCATACTCCTTCATACCATAATACACAGAACCATACCACTCATCAGGGCTCAATGCCAAGTACTCTAGATCTTCCAATTCTGATTTCTTATCTTGTAATTCGTATAGCGTACCATCTTGCTTTAAGATAAATCCATAATATCGATAGTCATCATCACCAGCTACTATCTGCCATGTAAACAATCGAAAACTACCATTACTAGCGCTATGCTCACTCACCCACTCCAATGTAGAAAGATCCATGTTATTAGCTTCTTTATCTTCTAACAAGGATTTAAACTTAGGTAAAAACTCGTTATGAGCACGTACTCGGTGCTCAGGCTTAGAAGCATTAATCATTACATCTCCGATGTATAACAACTCATCAAGGGCTGTTGATTGACCAAAACCAATGAAACTAATACCTAATAACATAAAACTAATAATCAATCTCATAACAATCCTTTGCGGTGAATAATAGTCTATCAATAACGAAATCTACTCTTGGTATATTACTCCATCTTTCCTTTTTGGCGATCCTTTTCTAATAATTGCTCCATGATCCGATCTAATTGCTGAGCTCCTACGTCTTTGATTAATATCTTACGATCAGAGTCCATTATAAATATCTTAGGAGTCTTATCTACATTATACTTAGTCTTGAATCGAGACTTATGATGTTGATCTCCTAGATTTAAAAAACTCTCCATCCCTTTTTCTTTAACGGCAGTCCAGCAGCTTGGGTATTTGTCTTGATGCTTAGTACAGATAGATATAAATTTCACTCCTTTATCCTTATACTTTGCATTAAAATCAACTGCATATGGCATCGCCTTGGTACAATGGCCACACTTAGGTGCCCAGAACATCAATACCATAAAATCGCATTCTATCTCAGAAAGCTTGATCGCAGTACTATCTTCTGTATACAATTGCAGATCGGCACCAATCTTACCTATTAATGTAGGTTTGATACGCCTAGCACTACTTGCCATTTTCTTTATACTCTTTTCATCTGCCCATGGTGCCTTA
Source organism: uncultured Saprospiraceae bacterium (assembly GCA_937942465.1). Taxonomy (GTDB): domain Bacteria; phylum Bacteroidota; class Bacteroidia; order Chitinophagales; family Saprospiraceae; genus JAHDGW01. Next base: position 2,430 of record CALDEO010000182.1, on the reverse strand, counting down.
CCCTTAGAATAATAATTTTCTACTAAGTGTACAAATACTGCATCCATACCTACAACTCTCGAGTTGCCATACTTAGATAAGAAATTGCTCAAATAGAATTTATAGGTATTAGGTGCAACACTTACTTTATCCAATAAGTCATCAATAGCAACATTAATTGAATCTGGGTGCTGAGGTATTAACTTGTTAATGTAATAATCAACTCTCGAATGTAAGTAAGGCATATACTGATTAGCTGGATCAGTAAGGTCTATATGATCAAAATAATGATCTCTATAATATAAGTATTTACTCAAAGTGATCTCTTCTTTAGTACCTTCAAACTCAGGAAGGTCAATTGCAAAACTCGACTTTATAAGCTGCGATAACAAACTATTAGGATGATCCGCAACAGTCTGAGATTGATACATTGCCACCTCACTATTCATAAATTCAATTTGCTTCTTGATAGGTGCTACATCGATTCCTAGAGAATCAGCATTCTCAATTTGATAATTAAGACTATCAGATAGGAATCTCCGGTCACTTAAGAAATCAAGGTATTCGTAAAATTGGGTATTGATCTCAGATCCTTCAAACTGAATATCGGACAAAACGGACGCATTCATATTAATAGAAAAACGTAAGTCATCCTTAGGTACAAGAAATTGAACAAACTCATTGCTTGGTTTCATCAGTATCAAATACATACCAGACTGCAAGGTATCTGTACCTGCAAATGAAAACATACTCTCATCGTCTTTAATGATCGTGTCCTTAACAAGCTGACGGTCTCCAAAATAGTATCCTACGATCAAAGTATCCTGCTCGTAATTAGACACTGCTATGTCAATCTTATAATTGAGAGAGTCTTGAGCACTCGTCGATAATACTGATATGAACATACATATGCTCAGGAATAAATATCTCATGTTAGGGTATTTGTAATCTCTAATCTTCATAAAATAAAACAATTCATACAATAGTAAAAGCCACCGTATCTAGCAATATTGCAAAATCAAGACGATAACAACAACGTATTGTAATACGAATGTGAAAGGTTTAGTATTTGTTTAACAAAATAGATGGTAGTTTTATCGCTTTCCAGCTAATAGATACAATACAGCCATTCTTATCGCAACACCATTTTCTACTTGTTGTAAAATGATAGATTGATCTGAGTCCGCTACATCACTAGATATCTCTACACCACGATTCATCGGTCCAGGGTGCATGATTACTACTTCTTTGTTTAACTGATTTAATAGCGTCTTATTGACACCATAAAACTTTGAATATTCCCGTAAGGAAGGAATAAATTTAATATCCTGCCGCTCTAGTTGTATCCTCAATATATTGGCAACATCACACCATTCCAGTGCTTTCTTAAGGTCATGAGATACGAGCACCCCTAGATTACTGATATGCTTTGGTATCAATGTAGGAGGTCCACATACCATGACTTTTGCACCAAGCTTTTGAAGACAAAATATATTACTTAATGCAACTCTTGAATGTTTGATATCTCCGACGATAAGTATGTGCTTGCCTTGTAGATCACCTACTTTCTCTACCATAGAGTACGCATCCAATAGACCCTGTGTAGGATGCTCATGGGTGCCGTCACCGGCATTGATAATATTGGCATCGATATGATTGGACAAAAACATCGGTGCTCCCGGAGCAGGATGCCTCATGACGACCATATCCACTTTCATAGACAATATATTATTAACGGTGTCTAGTAGCGTCTCCCCTTTTTTGACAGATGAGGCTGCAGCCGAAAAATTAACGGTATCTGCGGAAAGTCTTTTCTCTGCTAATTCGAACGATATCCTGGTACGAGTAGAGTTTTCAAAAAATAGATTGGCGATCGTAACGTCTCTTAAAGAGGGGACTTTTTTGATCGGTCTATTGATTACTTCTTTAAATTGAGTTGCAGTGTCAAAAATTAATCTAATATCACTTTCTGTGATATACTTAATACCCAACAAATGCTTCGTACTCAATGTTGATTCCATCTATTTACTAGGGTTTGCTGAGAAAAATAAAATTTCATCTTTGCCTTCTGCCTCTTTCCACCGTACTCTCACATATGCTTCATCTAGCGCATCTACGGTGATACCTACGTAGTCTGGCGCTATCGGTAGGTGTCTATTAAAACGACGATCGACCATCGTCACTAGCTCTACTTTGTCTGGTCTTCCTAGATCCTGAAGCGCTGCCATAGCAGCATGTATCGTCCTACCAGAGTACAATACATCATCTACTAGGATAACTTTCTTGCCATCTACAGAATAGTCAATATGCGTACTACTCGCTTTCAACGGGTCTTGTCTGATCCGATAATCATCTCTATAAAACGTAATATCCAACTTACCTCTCAATGGGACTCCATGAGGTTGCTTGGACTCAATGATATCATATAATCGATCTGCTAAAAATACCCCT
>CALDEO010000181.1 GCA_937942465.1 uncultured Saprospiraceae bacterium | reverse complement strand
AGCCAGTATTTTGCACATGCCGATCTGCAGGAGTTTCCAGATTATGATCCATTGATACGTATCAATAGGATGTTGCCATTTGATATTTCAATATTTGAGCTGATACCGATGCATCACAATGCACATGTCCAGTACGATGCTACAGTACGTAGCTACGAGTATTACTTTCATACTGAGAAGAACGCTAGCCTTGCGCATACAAGCACATGGCACCAGACTGATGGGTTGAACATCCTGAAGCTGAGCAAGGCGATACAATTGCTTGAGAGGTATAAGGATTTTAGAGCTTTTTGTAAAAAACCAGACTTGTATAATGACACGATCTGTAAGGTCTCTGCAGTATCCCTACACTACAATGAGGGGATGCGGTTATATAGATTTAGCATAAGCTCCAATCGGTTTTTGAGAGCGATGATACGCCTCTTGATGGGTAAGTTGCTAGAAGTCGCTAATGGTAAAATGAGTGTTGATCAGTTTGAAGAGCACTTATACTCAGGTACTCCACTAAAATATATGGTGCAAGTACCACCACAAGGCCTATACCTATCCAAAGTTGTATATCCATACATAGAGCGACCAGCTATCAAGCAACCCCTACATATGAATAGCGGAGACTGGGAAGAAATCCGGTTATAACTGGAATACCTAGTTTATATGAAATGAATATTTCCGCACATTACTAATTCTTATAGAAAGCGACATTATCACTAATATAACATTCCTAATTTAAAGATTATCAACGGTAATTGTTATTTTGGGATGCAATACCATAGGCTATTTAGCCGATAACTACGATACAAACGATACAATTTAGAAACATTATGAGGCTACTTCCCACTCTGATGCTATGCTGTTTATTGATACAAATAGGTAATACGCAGACCTGTCTTGAAAACGGAATAAAATTTGAAAGTCAAGATGATATTAACAATTTTCCAATTGACTATCCTGGTTGTACGGAGATCTTAGGATCTGTTGAGATTGCCTTCTCAGGAGTACAAGCGATTACATTGACCCCTCTTCAACAAATTGCTAAAATCGATAGTAACCTACGACTAAGTTGTAATGTGCTTTATAGTCTAGACGGACTTGATAATCTTGAAGAAATAGGAGGAAGTCTCGATATAAGTGCATCTAATTTAATAGAAGTATCTGGCCTCAATAAATTAGAAAAGGTGGGTGCTCATTTTAATATTAGAGCAAATAACTTAAACAATATTATGGGTTTGAGTAACCTCGATTCGATAGGATTGGATATGATTGTATCATCGGATAACCTACTCGCTCTATCTGGCTTAAATAAGATCAATCACATCAGAGGTAACCTCAAATTAACAGTGCCAAGCATCGTAGACTTCAACGGTATCGATGGACTTACACAAGTGGATGGAAACTGTGAAATCACAGGTTATGAGGGCATTGCTACGTCTTTTACGGGGCTCAATAACCTGAGTAGTATCGGTGGTATACTGCAAATAAGAGGTTTTCCATTGATACCCAATCTCGACCCGTTATCCAATTTGGCATTAGTAAATAGCGTGATAATTCAGAATACAGGTTTGATCAATCTACAAGGCCTAGAGGGAATTACCAAAGTTGAGGGCCGTTTCAATGTATCCGATAATAGCAAACTGACAAGCCTTGAGGGGTTAAGCAACTTAACTGAAGTCAATGGGTTATTTGATATTTTTAGAAATGATAATTTATTACAATTGCAAGGTATGAACTCTATAAATCATATTGAGGAATTGCTGCTAGATAGTAACGAAAGGCTCGAGGATCTGAAAGGTCTAGAATCGCTTGCAAGCGTCAATACACTTCGACTAAAAGAAAATCCTTCGTTGATATCACTACAGGGACTGAATGGATTAATCACAATACAAAATGGACTGTATGTCTCTAAAAATGCTAATCTAAGGACCTTGGATGGATTAGACAATCTTGATACACTAAATGATATATTTTCAGCATTGGGTACGGGTCTAGAGTCACTAGCAGGACTTGGCGGAGTGTCTGAGATCAAGACCATATCATTATGGAACAATGAGTCTCTTACAAGTCTTGCTGGTATGAGCAATTTGACGAAAGTCAGATATATCTACTTACGTAATAATGATGCTTTGACGGATCTCTCAGGGCTGGAGTCGCTCACAGAACTCAACCAGATAAGAATCGATAGAAACGATATGCTTGTATCTCTATCTGGTATCGACAATATTGATCCTGAAACAGTACAGGATACTTCCAATTTTGGTACTGCTTCCATCATTATCATCAATAACCCACTGCTGGAAGTATGTAGCCAGTCGCCGATCTGTGCAGCACTGCAGCGGCCTGATACAAGGGATAGCATCGAGCTTAATATGGTAAGCTGTAACACTAGAGAAGCAATACTCAGTCAATGCACAACTGCAGTCAATGAGATGCAAGAGGAAGACTTAGTAATGATCAGTCCCAACCCCGTGTCGGATGTTCTACATATAGATCATAAAGATGCCCATCAAGCGATTATTTATGATGCATATGGTAGACCTGCTCTAATAGAAAAGCTCACAAATCAGAAAAGTGAAATCAATGTATCTCAACTAACTGTAGGTGTATATTATCTACAACTGGATACTGGTAGGGTGTATCGTTTTGTAAAGATATAATACCAATTGAGCGACCCAATTACAGTTACAGGATAGAGATAAAAAAAGCCTCTAACCATTGTTTTGACAATGACTAGAGGCCGGTATGTTTTTCAATAAGGAAACAATACTTACTGACCTCCTATTGGTTGTTTTTTGAGTCTGCTTGACTTCTTTTTTCCTCTTCTGTCCATCACGGGAGCATTAGGAGTACCTAGTTTGGTGCCTCCGTTAATAGGATCCATTTTGGTGCCGCCTTTAGTCGGCTGACCTGATTTTGGATGTACGAGCTTCATCTCATCGATGAGTCTTGTTGCTCCAGCGTACTTATCTACGATAAATAAAATGTACCTCGCATCTACCATGATATTTCTACAGATAGAAGGATCATAGCTGATATCACTCATGACACCTTCCCATGCTCTATCAAAGTTAAGTCCTACAAGGTTACCTTCGCCATCTATAGCTGGGCTACCAGAGTTACCTCCAGTTGTGTGATTGGTACCAATGAAACAGATTGGAATTTTTCCATTCGTATCGGCATAGTCACCATAGTCCTTGTCTTCGTATAGTTGTAGCAACTTGTCTGAT
>CALDEO010000180.1 GCA_937942465.1 uncultured Saprospiraceae bacterium | reverse complement strand
CCAGCAACATAAGTTGATCCATCAAGACTGTAGCTATATGGTGTAGTACCACCCGTTGCTGTTATAGTCAACTCACTTACATCATTGGTCGGAGTTATACCGATTGCTTGTGGAGCGGTGAGGGTCACGGAGATCATAGTTGTAGTCCCTTGATTATCTTGTATAGATATTTGATATTCGCCATCAGGCAAGTCAATATAAGTGCTAGATGTCTGATATGCAGCTCCGTCCACAGCATATGTGTATGGTGCAACACCACCCGTTGCATTCACCATGAAGCTTCCATTCATCTCATCAGCACAACTAGGGTTGGTCTGACTACTGATCGTTGCTACAAGCGGTAGTATAGGCTCAGGGTTTAAGTTGAAGTCACATATAACTGGGAAGTGATCTGACGCTTGAAGGGTGGTCGTAGAGTCGAGTTGTAATTGATCTAGTTGACTCGGCGTCATAAACTGTGTCGCAAGACTAAAACTATTTTCAAGGCGCATTGCTGATCCTGTATATATCATTAAATCTAATCTGCCTGGGGCAAATGATCCTGACTCGTTGTACCACGTGTACCCGAATGGAGCACCCGTAGTCTCAGGTCTTGCATCCAAGAGATCGGCACCATCCCAATCTGGGCTAAAGTCTGGGCCATAAGCGTTATTGTCTGATATATCACCCGTGATCATAGTCGTCAATTGCTGACGATCACCCACGAGATTCATATCACCTAGTATGATGATCGGAGTACCATCTTCTATGTACAACTTAAAGCTAGGATCTGTTTTAGCAGATCTTATGTTATTCATGATGAGATCGACTTCCATCTGTCTTTCTGTATCTTGATCGCAACATCTATAATGCGTATTGAACAATAAGATTTTTTCATCACAGTCTTCATTTGCGCAAAGCAAAAATGCACCATTACCACTTAAGGCTTTCGTTTCTAGTATACGGTACTTAGTCGCGATGATAACATCTGGAAAATACTTAAACGTACGCCAGTTGTTGCCAGGGAGTATGTCGTCAAGTATTGCTTCTATATCATCGGCATCATGGTCATATATCTCTTGGAAAGCAATGATATCTGCATCCATACTTTGGATCAACATTTTCTGTTTTTCGGCAGTACCTTGCTCAAATAATCCGTCAAACTTTGAGTTGTAACTCATGATCCGTAAGTGATCAACGTCGAGCTTGTCCAATGAGTAATTTGCAATCAGTGGGGTCTTACTTTCACTAAGGTCGTAAAGTATACCTCCGTCATTATTAGGGATCCTATCTTGTCCATTACCTGCATCATCAAATAGCGTCACTGCAATCTGATCTCCAGCAGAAAATTCGAAACTAAAGTATGACAATGTTCTATTGATACTAAATTCGAATTCGTCGCTCGTTGTTGTAGGCATACTTACGAATCCCGCTTCAGAATGTCCAACACTTTGACTGCCACCAAAAATATTGATAAAGCCGAATTTTTCACCAAAGTTATAGGATACCTCTGATCCAATACCATATATGCTATACCCCGTAGAGGAGTCATTATCTAGATCTATGTAGATCTTTAGTTCATTAGCTTCTTGAAAAGATATCTCTTGGCTCAACTTTACCTTGAAGTATATCCGCTCGTCATCATGATCGATCGATAGACTTTCAATATCAACAAAACCATTGCCTGCATCTCCTACATCTTGGACTGTAAACTTATCGCTGGTCCAATCAGAAAAGTCATCATCAATAGAAATCTGGGCTTGAAGTCTACAAAGACTCATTACCAATAGAGCTGATACTAGGAATAATTTGTTCAAATTGTAAGGTTTAGTTTAGAAAAATGAATGGCTAAACCCCCGAGTAAATTTAACACTAAGGTATTACAAAAATATGAAGACTATAGTTTAATAACCACTGTTATATCCATATTGTCGGACAATGTAATTAATGGTCAAAATTTATTGATTGTAATTAACCGAACGATTATTATACTAGTAAGGTCATATGGTTTTATCAGTAAAAGTAGAATATCATGAATGCAGCGGAGCTAATGGTCAAATGTTTGGAGAATGAAGAGGTCAAATATATATTCGGTGTACCTGGAGAAGAAAATGAAGACTTCTTATTTGCTTTAGAAAACTCATCAATAATATTCATTCCGACAAGGCATGAGCAAGGAGCAGCATTTATGGCCGATGTATGGGGGCGGCTCACTGGACATGCAGGGGTATGCTTAGCTACTTTAGGACCGGGAGCGACTAATCTCATGACAGGCGTTGCGGATGCTCAACTAGATAAAGCACCTCTTGTTGCGATCACAGGTCAGGGTAGCTCTGATAGGCAACATCACGAGAGTCATCAACTGATAGATGTGGTGGGTATGATGGCACCGATCACCAAGTGGAATGCCTCTATTGAGGTGTCACAGGTGATCCCAGAGATTGTACGTAAAGCATTCAAAGTTGCAGAGACAGAAAAGCCAGGGGCAACCCATATCGAGTTACCTGAGAATATAGCAGGACAAAGTTTGACAGAGGATTATCCAATATTAAAAAAGACAAGAGTCCGGAGATCAGCACCAGATATGAAGGCAGTATCTCAGGCGGTCGACTTGATAAGTAATGCCAAGAAAACCATAATAATCGCAGGTAATGGAGCTATTAGATCTCGTGCTAGTCAGGCATTGACCAACTTTGCAAAGACCTTTAATATTCCTGTGGCAGCTACTTTCATGGGTAAAGGTGCTATATCGGATAGAGAAGATGTATCACTCGGTAGTGTAGGATTAGGATTTAAAGACTACGTTATGGAAGCATTCGCAGCAGCGGACCTAGTCATCAGTATCGGATATGATATCGGTGAGTACAATCCAGAAAATTGGAACGGAGATAGAGATAAGAAGATTATTCATTTGGATTTTGACCCCGCGGAAGTATATACGCATTACATCCCTGACGTGGAGATGGTATGTGACATCGCTGAGGGTATCACTGCGATGCATGAGCAGCTAGATATTGCCCCATATGATATGTGGTATATCGATGTGAGAGATCGAGTGAGGGAGTCTATTGCTAGTTATACACTTAAAGATGATGAGCAGACATTCAACACTCCAGGTGTGATCAATGTAGTAAGAGATATTCTTCCAGACAATGGCTTATTGATCAGTGATGTAGGGAGTCACAAAATGTGGATAGCACGTAACTACCGTACCTACTGCCCATCAGGCTGCATTATCTCTAATGGTCTTGCGACAATGGGGATATCTCTACCTGGAGCAATAGCTGCACGTCTTGTAAGTGATCAGCGACCAGTCATATCTATCATGGGAGATGGTGGGGCATTGATGAATATCCAAGAACTCGAAACGGCTAAGCGATTAGGTGTTGCATGCATATTCATAATACTCAATGACAATAATTATGGACTGATAGAGTGGAAGCAAGAGATGAGCGAAGGCAAGTCATTTGGGACTAAATTAGGTAACCCTGACTTCGCCAAGCTGGCAGAGAGTTTTGGCATTAATGGATACAAACCCAAGGATGTTAAAAACCTAAAAGACATTATTCGTAAATCTATTACTGGAAATGAGCTCTGTGTTATAGAAATACCAATCACCGTTGAGGTTAATGATCACTTAACTACAGAATTAGAAGGTTACTTCAATGAAAACTCTAATAGTTAAATCTGAATTTTAAGAATTAATTCATCGACTTCTTACGTTATTATTAAAAGAATATAAAAACTCATAAATGTCAACTATCACGACGATCAATCCCGCTACCAATAAAGAACTAAAAGAGTATACTTTACATACGTCTACTGCCGTAGATGAGATTATTAATAAAGCACATGATAGATATCAGACCTATCGCAGAACTAGTTTTGAGGATAGGTCAATAATGATGCATCGAGCAGCTGATATATTGGATGAGCGAAAGCAGCAATATGCTGAGACGATGACGCAAGAGATGGGTAAGACCCTTAACTCAGCAGTGGCAGAGGTTGAAAAATGTGCTTGGGTTTGTCGATATTATGCCGATAATGCAGCAGTGTTTTTGGAGGATGACATGGTAGATACAGATGCAAGTAAGAGTATGATCGCATATTGTCCCATCGGTATTGTACTCGCGGTTATGCCTTGGAATTATCCATTTTGGCAAGTATTCAGATTTGCAGCACCAGCGCTGATGGCTGGTAATGTAGGATTGCTCAAGCATGCCTCCAATGTACCACAGTCAGCACTCAACATAGAAGAGGTTTTTAGAGATGCGGGTTTCCCCGAATATGCATTTACGACTTTACTAATAAAGAGTGATCAAGTAGCGTCCATATTGGCTAATCCTAAAGTAAGAGCTGCAAC
>CALDEO010000179.1 GCA_937942465.1 uncultured Saprospiraceae bacterium | reverse complement strand
ATGAGTTGGACAGATTCTGCGATGCGATGCTATCTATCAAGAAAGAGATCGATATGGTTGCTCTAGGTGAAGTCAATATTGAGAATAATGTACTTACCAATGCACCTCACACATTACATGAGATATGTGCTGAGGAGTGGACGCAGGAGTATACACGGCAAGAGGCCGCTTATCCGATCGCATACTTGCGTGATGGACATAAGTTCTGGCCATCAGTGGGTAGAGTAGACAATGCATTCGGTGATAGGAATCTTGTATGTACCTGTCCGCCGATGGAGTCATATATGGAAGAAGAAATAACTTAAATAAAATTGATTGCTATCTAAAATAACAGATAAGGGATATTGGGTCAGTAAACATTATTACTGGCAGTCTATGATGCACTATTTATGGCAATCATTGAAGTATCGCTCGTTTAGTTATTTTAGTATTTGCAATCCATTGATCCACTTCGGTGGTATGCTTGACGATGAAAAGACGCAAGTCTATCAATTGATAGACCAACGATACTTACCGGTGACTATTCCTATCAATGGCATCGAGGATATAGACGCAACACAGTTGGGCAGTTCATTGGGTTTTCCGTTTATATTGAAGCCCGATATTGGATTTAAGGGGTATCAGGTACATCTTATTCGAGATCAGGATATGCTTGCGCAAATAAAAGAAACTCTGGACTATACTCAGACTTGGATTGCTCAGGAGTTTATCGATTATAGTCGGGAGTTTTCTATACTATATCATAGGAGTCCGCATACAGATAGAGGAGTTGTAAGCTCGTTTATAGAGAAAAAATATCCATTCGTGACGGGTGATGGTGTCACTGATTTGAAACAGTTGATTACTAAATACAAGAGTCCATTTATTAATAAAAATCAGCTATTTTCGGATTATGCGTTTCGTCTAGATTCTATACTTAAAGAAGGAGAGCAATTGATATTGCATCGTATTGGCAATTACTCTCGTGGATCTAAGTTTTATTCGCTACAGCATGAGATAGATACACAATTATCGAGTGAGATGGATCGATTTCATAACACCACCAAGGAGATTGATTTTTTTAGAATAGACTGCAAGGCAGACTCCATAGATGCGCTTAGGCAAGGAGAGTATAAGATCATAGAACTCAACGGTATGAAGGCTGAACCACTACATATCTATGATCCCGAAATGAGCTTTCGTCGCAATACCATAAGCATTTACAAGCACTGGCAATATATCGATGATCTCGTTGCGGCGAAGAGAAAATCTATGGACTTTAAGTTGCCATCAACCTATGAAGGGTGGCAGGCGTTGCAGCATACTAGGAGGCTAGTCCCATAGGATAGGATTAATCTAGATCAGTATATTCTTCAAGTTTATTGCTAAGTCTAGAACCACCTATAACTATCAATACTAGTGCTACGATCAGAAATTTCACTCCATTGACACCAGCACTCGCTTCTTCACGAGAAGACATACCACCGTCGAGATACTCAGCAGGTATAGCTAATGTTGCAAACATCAGTAAGGCAAAAAACAATGCTGCTACACCGATACCTATTATGATCCAATTTACTTTGGCTTTTTTCTTGTTGTGACTGGCTACATTCTTATTGTACAGATCTATTTGATTATCTCTATCTGGATATGTGTACGTCCACTTGCTGAATATATCATCCGGTTTAAGATCCGCCGACATTCTATTGATGACCCCATTTTCAAATTTCTTGACCAATCGCTCCAATGTGGATAGCATAAAGTATTCGAGTGATGAATCTGTAAATTTATTTGAGTATTTCTCTTTCACTTCAGCAACCGTAAACATCTTTAACTCCGTTGTAAAAGTATCGTTTAGTTCTTTTTTTACTCTTATCAAAGTCGAGGCTCTGAGCTCTTTGATCTCAAAATCCTTAAGATCACTCTCAGATAGATATCGATCCATCGCTTGCTCATCATACTTGTTATCTTCTAAGACCTCTGCCAATTTTAATTCCCAACTTCGCTTTTCTTGATATTCCATTAGAGTCCAATATTTTCTAAATTCCAAATTATGAATATTTACACGAGCAGTACTATAATTCTTTAAATTTTAAAAATTTACCTTCGCATCATGATAGTAGTTACTGGAGCATTGGGATTTATAGGATCATGTGTTGTTGCCGATCTAGCAAGGCAAGGGCTTGCCGATCAGATCATAGCAGTTGATGACTGGAGTCAGAGCCGTAAGTTGATTAATATCAAGAAAGAACATTATCACGCAAGTGTAGATCGTACCGACCTAGATCAATGGCTTACTGACAATAGACAACAAGTATCACTGATACTGCATATAGGAGCTAGGACCGATACTACGGAGCCAGATCGTGAGCTATTTAATAGACTCAACCTTGACTATAGCAAGATGGTGTGGCGACATGCTACTGCTGCACAGATACGACTCATATATGCGAGTAGCGCTGCTACTTATGGTCTTGGTGAGCATGGGTATGTAGATAGCCATGAGGTCGTCTCTAAGCTAGAGCCGCTCAATGAGTATGGCTGGAGTAAGCAGTGGTTTGATCAGTGGGTATTGGAGCAGAGCGAGACTCCACCATACTGGGCTGGGATGAAATTTTTTAACGTATATGGTCCCAATGAATATCATAAATCGAGAATGGCTTCGGTAATATTTCATACCTATCATCAAGTACAGAAGACTGGCGCTATGAAGTTATTTAGATCTCACAAAGAGGGGATCGATAATGGCCACCAATCTAGAGATTTTATCTATATCAAAGACTTGGTATCAATCATTAATTTTTTGAGGATGCATCCAAATGTTAAATCAGGATTGTACAATCTAGGTACAGGGCAGGCGAGGAGCTTTTTGGATTTGGCGAAAGCCACATTTAAAGCAATGGATGTAGCTGAGGATATATCATTTATCGATACTCCTGCAGATATCAGAGACAAGTATCAATATTTCACAGAGGCAGATATGACCAAGCTTAAGAGCCAAGGATATGACAAGCCTTTTTACTCATTAGAAGATGGAGTTGCTGATTACGTCAAGGAGTACTTGTCGAAGAATTTGTACTATTGATTGTGAAAAAGCGAACATTCGTATGTTTTTAAAGATCTTATGATTGATAATCTCTTACAAGGGCTTATTTTTATCATAATAATCAAAAACTATACAACAATGAAACAACTTCTACTTTCAGTATTAATGCTCATCGGTCTATGTACATTTAGTAATGATATTACTGCCCAAAGCAGTTATAATAAGGCAATAGGTCTCAGAGGAGGTACCGGTCTAGGTATTACTTATAAAAAATTTACAAGTGATAGAGTTTCACTGGAGGCGATTGCAAGATTTGTCGAACTAGATAATGAAGTAACTTCAATATCTCTAGGCGGATTGTATCAACTCAATAACAGTATTGGTTCTATGACCAATGGGTTTAATTGGTATTATGGTGTAGGAGCTTCAGCAGCGTTTTATACAGGTGACGATGCTCCTGATGGTATTGGAGTAGGTATATTGGGTAATTTAGGATTAGATTATAAGTTTAGTGGATTACCATTCAATATCAGTGTAGATTGGATA
>CALDEO010000178.1 GCA_937942465.1 uncultured Saprospiraceae bacterium | reverse complement strand
GATGAACAGTTATATAAGATCTCAAGATTAGGTGAGTATCCGCTTGTGTCTACATCACATATGGATCGAACTTGAAAATCATAGTTTTCGCAATCTACAAGATCAGTAAGGGTTAGCATGTTTTCTGTAACATTCAATTCTGTCCAATCGCTCTGGCTTTGTATTTTATATCTAGTGTCGTAAGACACAGCAGCATCAGAGTCTATCCAAGATAGTGAAAGTCCTGTAGCTACATTCTCTACTACAACTGGCATGAGGTCAATATCGCATACCGGGACATATGGTCCTATGGTTACACAATAATCTTCTACTTCTCCAAATTCGAAACCATTGAATGGACAAGGCTCTGCTTGGAAATTAAAACTCATTACAACTCTCATTTTCGTCCTTCCTTCTAGCGCATCTGCAGGTATTTTAACTTCCTGAGTATATACTGTAGAAGTAGATTCAGTCATTAATACAATCTGCTCATCTTCTTGAAAGATCTCATCTTGATTGAAATCAATCCATACTCCGAAGTTTTCACCAAACTCAAAATCTTGGAATCCTGGGGTAAGTACCATTTCATATAGTAATCCAGCATCAAGTATGATCTCATCCAATCCTATGAAGTTGTTGTATGCTCCTTCTTCGTTCTCGGTGATATTATTAAGCGTTCCGATACTTACGCCGGCTATGTACTCGAAATCAGCATCAAGTCCAGCATCAATAAAACTACAGTAATTGGTTGAGCTACACAGACCACAAGATCCAGTAAAGCTGATAATATCAGTATAACCTGATGGTATTGTGTCGCAGTCAACTTGCAGTCTTATATTGTATTCGGTACATTCCATTATTGAGTCGATAGTAAATTCATTCACCATCGTAGTTGCCATGTTCCAGTCACTAGCAGATGATTCTTTGTATTCGATGTTATATTCTGTTGCCCCGAATACCTCTGACCAAGTTACTAAAGCAGTGTCATCTAGAAGTTCAACAGTTAAATCTGAAGGGGCATCACAGCAGCCTTCTGTATAGAATCGTTTGCTGAATCCAAAGCTGCCATCTTCGCTAGCACATATACTCTGTAGTTGTATTTCGTATTCATCACATGGTGATAGGTCAGAGAGTACCAGTGGAGATTGTACGCTTAATAATGTATCCCATTCCGTAGCATTTACATTTTTGATTCTAATGTTGTCCATTAGACTAGAGTCTGTAGATGTCCATGTTACGGTGGCTTCTAGATTTGTTATTTCAGTTATTTCGGCTCCTAGTGGAAATACGCAGTCACCACAATTGGCAAGACCTAGACTCAAACTATTGAATACATTGAGTCGTCCTCCGGTAGTTGTAATATCTTGTAGGCTTTCATTTTGGTCAACACCATTAAGTATATATCCTTTGACAAGTAATGCTGCTGTTGCAGGATCTGACACTGCAATGTCCATCAAACTAGAGCAGGGAAGTGAGTATAGTAAAGCAATACTACCCGTTACATGTGGTGTTGCACCAGATGTCCCTCCGAACCCTCCATAACTATTATTGTCAGCAGCTGTATATGTATCCTGACCAAAAGCACCTAAGTCAATCGTTTCTAAACCATACCCAGCTCCTTGTACTTTATTGTCTGTACGACTCATATTAGTTACGCTGATAAGATAGTCACTAGAGCAGGCAGTCGGTAAGTCACCTTCTTCATCTACATTCGTATTGTTATTAATAGTGGCACCACAGCTTATAATACCTTGGACTCCTAGCGAGTCATAAAATGAGCACCAGATCGGTGCATCTTCAGGTTGCCCAAAGTCTGTACCCCAAGAAGCATTCGTAGATACGACAAATGCACCTTGTGCTCCGTCGGTTTCGTTATAGAGTTTACGGAAGTAGTATGGGTATGCGTATGACGCAAGGGCATTGGCTTCACTACCACCACCTCTTACGATCATCAGTTTGATATCCCAGTTGACACCCGCAACTCCGATTTCGTTATTTCCTTTGGCTCCTACGATACCTGCAACGGGTGTACCGTGCCCGCCACCTGTGTAGATATTGCCATTATCGTTGTATGTATCCCAGCCATCATAATCATCTATATAGCCATTGTTGTCATCATCGATCCCATTGTCAGGTATCTCGGCATGATTGACCCACAGGTTACCAGCGAAGTCCTCATGACTACTATCCAATCCATCATCGATGATACATGCTACGATTGTATCTCCTGTAGCAGTGATACCGCCAGTAGTAATATCCCAAGCGAGATCCATATCTATATCAGCTCCCTCAAGGCCACCATTGTCGCCAAGGTTGATGTATTGCCATTGATCTATAAATCCTGGATCATTGGGAGTATTTCTATTGGTAAGTAGATGATTTTTTTGAGCAGCTTCAATAGGATTTAGCCTATTGAGTCTGTTGATAATAGCATCTTCATTTTGCTCTGTAAAGTCAAATCGATACATCCATATATGCATTGGGATGCTTGTGATTTTTGAAAGCCCTGTTATCTCAAGATTAGCTTTTTGCGAAAGCTCTCTAGAAGATAAATCCTCCGTCACTTGTATCAGTATCTCTCCTTGGATGTGATTAAGTCTTTGAGCATGTAGCTGATTTATATTCAGACAAATACATATTAGTAAGAGGGTAGAAGCGAGAAGTTTCATAACACTGATTTTTGTACTCTACAATATATCCTATTTTTTGCATTAGACTATGACCAAGCGCGACATATTCGAGGCTTGGCGAAGACATTATGCACTTAGTTTTATTTTTATGTGAATTTATATATTAGAATTTTTATATATTTGAAATAATCTTTATATATTTACTCTTGTTATTCAGGTTCGTTCATATATTTGATAATCTGCATATATCATAACCAAAACTTCTAATGTCATGTTGAGAAAACTACGTCTCCTGATATTGGCCCTAGCATTGATGCCAACAGCATTTGTGTCTGGTCAGAAATTATTAAAAAAAGCAAACAAGCAGTTTGAGCTGAAAGCATATGATCTTGCTATTCAGAATTATATTAAAACATTAACGGAGTTTCCTGAAAATCTGGAGAGTAAAGTAAAATTGGCTGAGTCGTACAGACTGACGAATAGGCCTCTTGATGCTGTTGCTTGGTACAGAAAAGTAGTGGATCTAGAAATTAAGCCTGAATACATGCTTAACTATGCGCATACCCTTAAGAAAGTAGGGAAGTATGATGAAGCTGGTCAGATGTATATGGAGTACAAAAAAGAAAACCCTTTAGTAGGTGAGCACTTCGCATTGAGTTGTGATTTTGCAAAGCACTTACTATCAGAAGAGGAAAAATACCAATTGTCACTTTTTGGTGCTAATACTAAGGCTTCAGATTTTGGTGTTGCTTTCTTCGAAAATAATGTTGTATTCTCATCATTTAACGATGTGACTAAACGACTTACGAGTACAAATAAGAGTCACGTAAGTAAAGGTGTTAATAGATTGTACATAGCAGAAGGACTACGTCCTGACTATCGTGCTAAGTCTATGTTGTTAAGAGGTACTCTTAAAGATGATGAAAATGTAGGACCAATGTCATATGGACCTAAGTCAAGGTTATGTGCATATACTCAGAATACTTTTGTTAATGGACATTCTTTCATTGGTGAAGATGATGTAGATATGAGTATCTATGTTGCTGAGGTTGATTTTAATGGTGATTTTAAAGATGCTAAACCATTTACTTATAATGAGTTAGGATATTCAACAGGTTTTCCTTGTCTTTCATTTGAAGGAGGAACAGCAATGTACTTTGCATCTAATAGACCAGGTGGTCTTGGAGGATTTGATCTATATGTAACATACCTTAGAGATGGTGCATGGAGCTACCCAGAAAATTTAGGTGAAAACGTAAATACTTCCGGTGATGAAATTACTCCATTCTTTGATGGTGAAAATTTGATGTTTGCATCTGACTATCATCAAGGTCTTGGTGGATACGATGTATTCATTACTAAAGCAGAAAGCGGTGCATGGGCTTATCCAGAAAATATGGGTAGAGGTGTTAACTCTCCGGCAGATGATTATTTCCCATCTAAATCAGATTTGAATAAAGATATTTACTTCAGTTCTAATAGACTTGGAGGTAGAGGTAAGGATGATATTTATATCGCAAGTCCTACATACAGAAACGAATTAGCGCAAGTAAGCTTCGATCAAGAAGAAGAAAATGCTTTTGTACCTAAGGCAGTGTCTCTAGCTGATATGAATCCATTTGGTCAAGGAGAAGCTACTCTAAGAAACCCAAATGCAAGTTCAGTTAACCTGTCGGATGCGACTAAAGTTGTAAAGACTCAAGAGTCTCAAGTAAGAAGTACTCAAGTACAGGAATCGACAAACGTATCGGAGTCAGTAATCATGAGTCCAGATACTCCTCCAGCAGCATTCAAATTACCTTCTGCTAAGCCAGCAGGTAAGTCAATGGTATCATTGAGCAATGCTAGAAAAGTTGCTTATGGAGAAATTATCAAAGCAAGTACAAATGTATTTTTTGTACAACTTGCAGCGATATACAGTGATAATGCTGATGTATCGGGATATAAAGCTTTATCAGAATATGGTAACATATACAAGGTATTCAAAAGTAGTGCAACTAAAATAAGACTAGGATACTACCTAGATAGAAATGAAGCACAACAAGTATTGGATAAGGTAAGAAGTAGAGGTTTTAAAGATGCTTTCATCACATATGACGCATTGAATACAGACCAACTAGAATTAGCAATCTCATCAGGAGGAGCATCTAGTGACTATTACGTAAGCCCAGAAGGAGCTTCAGAATACAAAATTAGATTAGCTTCTTATGAAGACCCAATCTGGTTTGATGTAAATCAAGTAAAAGGTATCGGTCAGATAGAACAATGGACTAAAGGTGGATGGACAATATTCGTATTAAGCGGATACAAAAACCTTGAAGAGGCTAGAAGAGCTCAGATTAAAGCGATCAATAGAGGTTTTACTGATGCTGACGTTGTAGTTGATAACAACGGTATATTAGAAAGAATGATCCAAAACTAATTTGGATAGTTAAGATAAAGATTGAATTTTGGTTAAGTGCTGATTACAACAAGTAGTCAGCACTTTTTTTTTGTTAGGTATTTAAGTGCAATTTCATAGTCACTTTATCGTAGTATACTTCACAATGTTTAAAGAAGTTTTCGACCCTACCTGTTTCTTTAAATCCGTAATTTTTGTAAAGTTTTATAGCTGCTGTGTTGACAGCATATACTTCTAACCATAAAAGGCTTAATACTTTATTTTGTTGAGACCATAAGATAGCTTCTTTAAGCAGTTGTGAGCCGATACCATGATTTCTAAAGTCAATGGATAATCCCATGCCGATCATGGCGGTATGCGCCATCCTAGAGCGATTACTTCCTGTGATGTCGATGTTGCCTATGATTTT
>CALDEO010000177.1 GCA_937942465.1 uncultured Saprospiraceae bacterium | reverse complement strand
ATATACAGGTGTCCATTCCTTACTAGATCAGGAAAAAATTGAAGGAAGAATGTAAGCAATAGTAATCTAATATGCATCCCATCGACATCGGCATCGGTAGCGACGACCACTTTATTAAATCGCAACCCTTCGATACCATCTTCAATATTAAGGGCATGTTGCAAGAGGTTAAACTCTTCATTCTGATAAACCACCTTCTTGGTCATACTAAAACAATTAAGCGGCTTACCTCTCAGACTGAATACGGCTTGAGTCTCTACATTCCTAGCTTTGGTAATCGACCCACTGGCACTATCTCCCTCTGTTATGAATATCGTGGAGTTTTGCTTTTTCTCTTCATCCTTTCGTTTATCATTAAGGTGAATACGACAATCTCTAAGCTTCTTATTATGAAGGTTTGCTTTTTTAGCTCGTTCATTCGCAAGTTTCTTGATACCTGCTATATCTTTCCGTTCTCTTTCTGATTGCTGTATGCGCTTGAGCATTGCCTCTGCAACCTCCTTATTTTTGTGTAGGAAGTTATCTAAGCTAGATTTTACAAAATCAAGAATAAAAGCTCTTACACTAGGTGCCTCAGGACCCATGTTAAGCGACCCCAACTTAGTCTTGGTCTGAGACTCAAATACAGGCTCCTCTACCCTTACACTGATAGCTCCGATGACAGAAGTCTGTACATCTCGAGTATCAAAGTTTTTGTTAAAATGCTCTCGTACCGTCTTGACGATTGCCTCTCTATATGCTTGTAAATGGGTACCTCCCTGTGTAGTATTCTGACCATTGACAAATGAGTAATACTCCTCACCATATTGCTGACCATGGGTCAGTGCTATCTCTATATCATCCCCCTTGAGGTGAATGATTGGATATCGTAGTGTTTCTGGATTTGTTTTATTTGTTAGAAGATCTAAAAGACCATTCTTAGAGTATAAGATCTTACCGTTGATATTAATCTTAAGCCCCGCATTAAGGTAAGCATAGTTCCATAGTTGAGACTCAACATAGTCCATACGATGGCGATAGTTTTTAAATATCGACGCATCCGGTTTGTACTGTACTAGCGTACCATTGGGCTCTTTAGACTTGACGATCTTAGACTCGTTGGTCAATACACCTTGACTAAACTCTGCAAGTTTTTCTTTTCCATCTCGGAATGCTACTACTCTAAAAAAGTCAGACAATGCATTTACTGCTTTGGTACCGACTCCATTAAGACCAACTGATTTTTTGAAGGCTTTACTATCATACTTACCACCGGTATTGATTTTAGATACACAGTCCACTACCTTACCAAGAGGTATCCCTCTACCAAAATCTCGAATCTTCACCTCACCGTCTTCAATGTAAATATCGATCTGCTTGCCATGTCCCATGACGTACTCATCGATACAGTTATCTACTACCTCCTTGACGAGAATATAGATACCGTCATCCATAGAAGTACCATCTCCAAGCTTACCGATATACATACCAGGTCTCAGACGGATATGCTCTTTCCAGTCTAACGATTTTATATTGTCTTCACTATAATTTACTTCACTCATCTCGTCTGATATTGTAGTAGAATAATCTCAATGATAGATCAAAACAGCTAAATAGACAAGCTATTGCCCTAACATATATGCAAATATAATAAATTGAAAACTACCGTGTCTTATTTAAAAGGTAGGTATTAGAGATTGAGCTTGGCAATAAACCCATTGTCACCTCCGATAAGTACATCTTCACTATCCAAAATAAGCGTGGATCTCAAGGAAGGGGCATCTATTGTGTAATAAATCCAATCCTCTATTGACATAATAGACGGAGTATATGCAATTTCTTGATCTGGCCCAACGACAATAGCAGCACCTGACTCACTTATACTGAAATCTTGAACTTTATCTATATTCACTTTGGTAAGTAACTCCCATTCTCTTCCTAGATTGTTATTAAAATATATCTCACCATCAGAACTGATCGCATATATATGCTCATCAATATAAATAGCCTTAATAAAATGCCCTCCTTCTAGATCTGTGAACTCCCAATGTACACCACCATCTTGAGACCTCATACAAGCACCAAAACCAAAGATAAATATGGATTGCTCAGCAACTAATATGTCCTCAATGACAAATGGAAAATCATAAATACTATCCAATGTATTGCTCTGAGAGTATCGATATAAATACCCTATCGCAAAACCTGCACCACCCGCTACCATATAACCATCCGATGTTATTGCAGCAGCCCTGAGCAAGTCAAAGTTATTGGTGCGACGTACTTGACAATCGCCACTATTGCAATGTATAAATCCATCTAAACCTGAATAAATAATCTGATCTTGAAATCTATATTGATCTAAAACAACACCATTAAGTACAGAATCATATCGCTCATGACTCAGCGACAATGGGTCTATAGTGCCTGCTATGCCTTGTGCCCAAGTCTCCCCTCCTACATAACTAATGTCAGCTCCATCGTCACTGACTGCGATATCCAAGACACTATAAGTATGACCTGTATCGATACGTATCATATCAATGGCAGACGGCTTAGAACAAGAAATAAAAGAAAATATTAGAATGATTGCTAATGAAATTTTCATTGCAATCTAGTTCTCCTGTGGCTTATAAAGCTTAGAGAATGTAGGCCATGAGGCACTACCATAATGTGAAAAGCATTTGGTATTTACTTGATCCAATTTGTACTCATTCACAAAATTCACAAAAAATGCAGAGAGATCATCGAAATCCATATTCCTAGAGTTAGGCTTTGGATAATAAACAATGTGAGCTATAGAACCGTCTTCGTTCCAAAACACGTTAACCCATACTTTAACACCTTTGAGGTCAAACTCTAGATCGTCAGACATAGTCTCCATGTCTTTGACCATTATTTTCCACTTAGCGTAAGCAGTTTCCATGTTATCATCACAGACATTAAGCAACATACTGTTACATCGAGTAACAAGTTTTTCATACTCTTGCTCGTATTCACCAATCATGAATACCTTAGGTAGCCCATCCTGTGCCATTGCATAGCCACTAAGAAAGCAAAGCATTAAAGCAATACTCAATTTATTTTTGATGATAGAAATGAAAGGTGTTACACTCATAGTAAGACGCAATTTATGAAATAAATCAATGATAAACCTGCGAATAGTATTTTAATTGACCTCTAATTGTATTTATTAACCTTAATAACGGAGTATCTAGTCGAATAAAATATCAATCTGATAGTTTTAAATGTACCTTAACATACGAAGTGACGTCTCAAAATTGACGAATCGTGTCGAAACAGGCTGTATTCAATACCTTTTCTGTAGATATCGAATACTTTAAGGCAGACATTGAATTACGATCGAAAAATCGGAAAAAGAGAACACATTTTATCAAATCGTGTATCTTGCGATTACTTTAATAAAAAATTGAAAATACAATCATGGTTATTGATATAATAGCGGCAGTATTAATTGCAGTAGGATTTTATGCTGGATATTCACGTGGAATCATAAAGACGGTATTCGATACCATGTCAATATTGCTAGCAATACTTTTCACTTTAAAGCTATCACCATTTGCTATAGATATTTGCAAAAGCATCATACCTCTCGGTAATGCTGTAAATGTGATATTAGGGATCGTTTTGACATTTGTGTTGGTAATGTTTATTGTAAGAATGATCGGTAAACAACTAGAATCATTGCTCAAAGTAATACACCTTAACTTTGTCAATCAAGTTGCTGGAGGAGCAGTGATGGCAATATTCTATGCATTTTGTTTTAGTCTTGTATTATGGGTTGTTAACAATGGTAAATTGATAACTGATGAACAAAAAGACAAGTCTGTTGCTTATACTATGCTTGAGCCTCTACCTAATCAAGGTAAGGTTGTTTTTGAAAAATTTAAACCACTATTTACTGATTTCTGGGGTGAGATCGTAAGTATGGCTGATGATATCAAAGAACAAACTGACGATATAGATCTAAAAACAAATGAGTAAACTTTGGGATTTTATAACTTCTAGGTTTTCAGAAAAGCCTAAAAAGCACTCTGTCATACCGCTAATACATGAAGAGTATAAAATTGACTATGAACAGCTAGATTATCTTGAATGGATATCCTCTAGTAAATTAAGTTTTCAACAAAACCTGATTTATCAAGCGTATATAGACACCTTGACTAATCAAAACAACAATAGCGATATTAGCTTCAGCATGCAGAATACCTTTTCTGGTTTTCGGATTACTCCGAATGCAAGTATTAAGGAGAAATTAGATTTCCTGCATCTGCAAAAATACATAGCTCAGACAACTAAAGCACTTGGCTATATCGTACAAATGTCAGAGATCCGTACTCGAGAAATCAACGGTGAAATACAGACGATATACAACATCTACATGAAACCTTCTCATCGGTTTAAAGTAGAGATGCCCGTCGATCAGAGATTTGGAAACATCCAAATAGAATTGTCTATAAAACAGGACAGTATTGAATACCTCCGTGCAAAAACGATGGTGTATCAAGATCGAAACTATAAAGACCCTCTAGACTTTGGAGAATGGGTTGCAGAAGTATTCAAGTCAAAAACATAAACACATGAGTGACAAAAAAGCTAAGGTAACTGGAGTCGGTGGAATCTTTTTTAAATGTGAAGATCCCAACCAACTCAAACAATGGTATGCTGAGCAACTAGGATTTGACACAGACGAATACGGAGCTACATTCACAACTAAGCAAAAAGAAGACCCTAATCAAAACGCTTACTTACAGTGGAGTACATTTAGCAAAAATACGGAGCAAATGTTGCCCTCCACTAAAGACTTTATGATCAACTATAGAGTAGATAATCTAGAACTATTGGTAGAACAACTTAAAAAAGCAGGAGTTACTATATTAGATAACATTACAAGCTACGACTATGGTAAATTTGTACATATCATGGACCCTGAAGGCAACAAAATAGAACTATGGGAGCCTGTAGATGCCGTATTTGATCAATATTATGAGGATCAAAAGAATAAATAATATAGACTTTAATAATATATACTATACGCTTGGAGATAAAATCACCATCTTAGCAGCATGAAATTTTCTGAATTCGGTCTAAGTGATCAGCTATTAGAAGCATTGGACTACATGGGGTTTAAAGATGCTACTCCAATCCAAGAACTATCTATCCCAATCATAAAAGAAGGTAAGGACATTATCGCATGTGCCCAGACGGGTACTGGTAAAACCGCAGCCTTTATACTTCCAGTCCTTGATGCATTTGCAGGTAAAGAACTAGAAAGTATAACTACGACGCTAGTATTGTGTCCAACGCGTGAGCTAGCAATACAAATAGATCGACAGATTCAGGGATTTGCATACTTCTTAGGTGTGGAGTCTATCCCTGTATATGGTGGTGGTGGTGGTGCCGAATTTGAACAACAAAAGAAGGCATTGACCGGAGGTACGCATATCATTGTAGCAACTCCAGGAAAGCTGATATCTCACCTTAATCTAGGGTATGTCAAATTTGATAAAGTCCAACATTTGATCTTAGATGAAGCGGATAGGATGTTGGATATGGGATTTCATGAAGATCTAAAAAAGATCATGTCATTCTTACCAAAGAAAAGGCAAAACCTAATGTTCTCAGCAACAATGCCCCCTAAAATCAGGCAACTTGCTAAGCAAACATTGGTAAATCCTCAAGAAGTAAATATTGCACTATCGAAACCAGCTGAGGGTGTACTCCAAGCTGTATACCTAGTGTATAATCAAAATAAAAATAGACTGATCAACAAGTTGATCAACGAAAAAGACAATTACGAAAGCATTATCATTTTTACCTCTACTAAGGCTAAGGTGAATGATATCGTGAGCTCTCTCAGAAGATACAAACATAATGTAGAAGGGATATCCTCTGACTACGATCAGTCTCAAAGAGAGGAAGTATTAAGAACATTCCGATCTAAAAAGACCCGTATTGTAGTAGCTACGGACGTACTGGCAAGAGGTATTGATATTAAAGATATCAACTTAGTAATCAACTATGAGGTACCTAAAAATGCTGAAGATTATGTACACCGTGTAGGTCGTACGGCTAGAGCCAATACTACTGGTGTGGCACTCACCCTGGTGAATGAAGAGGATATGTACCAATTCAGTCAAATAGAAAAGCTTATCGAAACTACCATATCAAAAATACCTACTCCTAAGGAAATTGGCGAAAGCCCAGAATGGTCGTTAACAAAATCAAGAGGGCCAAAGAAACATTTTAACAACAACCGTAAAGGTGGTGGTAGTAAAGGCGGTAATAAAGGTGGAAAAAAACCATATTATAAAAAGAAACGTAAACCAGACTAGGTAACTCGTGTTAATACCTTACTAGCGGTACGGACATTTCGAATTGTAATTATGATTCAATTGTACTATCCCGATACTAATGTTAGTTAAGGAAATACACAGAAAATCTATGACTATGAATAAAATCCTCATTCTAATAGTAGCAATTATTGTAACGACTACGTCTTGCTCCAAAAACGAATCTGATCGCTACCCTAATGTCGAAGAAGAGCTTCACTATTACTTTGATCAATTTATAGAAGAGGCAACTTCACGCGGTATTACGATAGATTTATCGGATATAGACGGCCGTATATCGCCTGTCTCGACTCCAGGACTTATAGGTCTATGTCAGTTTGAAGAAGAAGCAAATAACAAAATCACCGTAGACCAAAACTCATGGGATGAAGCCGATACCCTTTTTAGGGAATATGTGGTATTTCATGAACTAGGACATTGCAAATTATTCCGCGAGCACCTAGACAATACTGACGTTGATGGATTCTGTTTTAGTATGATGGCAAGTGGGACTGCATCATGTAACACCAATTATACTCTTACTACGAGAGCAGAGTACATTGATGAATTATTCGGAAATTAGTCTGTTTTATTTTAAATCTTGAATGCTTTCTTTACTTTATCTACATAGTCTAGCTTCTCCCAAGTAAATGTCTCAACCATCATTTTCTTGACTCTACCAGATCCATCAGTGAAACTTACCTCTTTAGTCTCTGGAATTCTACCCATATGACCATAAGCTGCAGAATCAGAATAGATAGGGTTTCTTAATTTAAGCCTCTTCTCTATAGCATAAGGTCTCATACCGAATACCTCCATCACTTTATCAGCGATCTCACCATCAGTCATTTTGACTTTTGATGTACCATATGTATTGACATATATATTTGTAGGATCAGCTACACCGATTGCATAAGATACTTGTACAAGTATTTCATCAGCAACGCCTGCTGCGACAAGATTCTTAGCAATATGCCTAGTTGCATATGCAGCACTTCTATCTACTTTAGATGGGTCTTTACCAGAGAATGCCCCTCCACCGTGAGCACCTTTACCACCATAAGTATCTACAATGATCTTACGTCCTGTAAGACCCGTATCTCCATGAGGACCTCCAATCACAAACTTCCCAGTCGGGTTGACATGATAGGTTACTTTATCAGTAAATAACTTTTTAATTGAAGACTTCAATCCCTTCATTACACGGGGTATCACGATATTGATTACATCATCCTTTATTTGCGCAAGCATCTTCTTTTCAGAATCAAAATCATCATGTTGCGTACTCACCACGATACTATCTATACGTACTGGCTTATGATTATCATCATACTCTATAGTCACTTGGGACTTGGCATCAGGTCGTAGATACTTCATCTTCTTACCGCCTTTACGGATATCAGCCAATACTTGCAATATTCTATGTGACAGATCTAATGCTAGCGGCATATAGTTTTCTGTTTCGTTGGTCGCATATCCAAACATCATACCCTGATCACCAGCGCCTTGATCTTCTTTCTTCTTACGATCTACCCCTTGATTAATATCAGGAGACTGCTCATGTATTGCGGACAATACACCACAGCTATTGGCATCAAACATATACTCAGACTTAGTATACCCTATACGCTTGATCACATCTCGTGCGATCTGCTGTACATCTAAGTAACTCTTAGTCTTGACTTCTCCAGCTAATATAACCTGACCCGTCGTGACTAGTGTCTCACAGGCAATCTTAGAATTAGGATCAAATGCTAAAAAGTGATCTACTAATGCATCTGAAATCTGATCTGCTATCTTATCTGGATGTCCTTCTGAAACTGACTCTGAAGTAAATAAATATGCCATGCCTTTTTATGTTTATTTCAATTGGGCTGTAAAAGTATTATTAATACCATTAACAAGTCTAACCCAAGTAAGTTATTCTAATCTTAAAATATTATGCGACATTCTGAGTTGTTATCTAATCTCACAACGCAACATTCTATCCTCTCCTACAAAACCCTCTAATACATCGCCCTTTTTGATAGGCCCAACCCCCGCAGGAGTCCCTGTAAATATGAGATCCCCCATTTGCAATTTAAAGTATTTGGATACGTATTGAATGATATAATCGAATGAAAAAATGAGATCCTGAGTATCTCCTTTCTGTACGGTCTCTCCATTTTTATTCAATGAGAAAAGTATGCGATTATCCACAAATTGCTCTTTAGAACAAAAAGACCCGATCACTGCGGAGTGATCAAATGCCTTGGCTATCTCCCAAGGGTGCCCTTTTTCTTTACACTTTTGTTGAATATCCCTCGCTGTCATATCTATTCCGAGACCAATCTCTTCATAGTATCCTGACGCAAATTCTGGCTGAACATGACGACCGTTCTTACATATCTTAAGTACAACCTCAAGTTCGTAATGTACATCATCTGTAAATGCAGGGATATAAAATGCCTTCCCCTCCAAAAGTAAAGCAGTTGGAGGTTTCATAAATACTAGCGGCTCTTTAGGCAGTGGATTATTAAGCTCCTTAGCGTGATCTGCATAATTCCTACCAATACAAATGATCTTCATAGACGTGCTATTATTTCTAACTAGAACCTTACATTCATTAATCCTACAAGCTCTTTGACCTCTTTAAGTGTCTCTTGTGCTTGCTTACGGATCTCAAATGAAGATTGCTTAATTTTATTTTTCAGTTCTTTCTTATTAGATGCTAACTCTGCTCTATTCTCAACAAAAGTCCTGTTAAGTCCGACAAGAGCATCTGCTGCAACTTGCTTTAGATCGACATATTTAAGTGATCCAGCATTGTGCTGCTGTATTAGATCCTCATAGCTTTGCTGATGCTCGCCTGTTGCTTTGATTAGCTCAAATAAATTTTCGACACCTGGACTCATTTCTCCCTCAGGTGTATCCCCTGCGTCAGTCACTGCTGATCTTATTTGTTTTCTGATTCGTTCTTCTGAGTCAAATACATTGATAAAATGCTTTTCTCCAGCACTTTTACTCATCTTCCGCATTGGATCTGCAGTTGACTTAATCTTAGGTGTATCTGTAAATAAAGACTCTGGTAATACAAAGTACTCTTTACCCACTTGATTATTAAATCGTTGAGCAATATTACGAGACAACTCTAGGTGCTGACTTTGATCTTTACCTACAGGCACATAATCAGCCTTGTATATCAAAATATCTGCTGCTTGTAGTACAGGATATCCAAACAGACCCGCTGATACAAATGTATCGCTACTCTCTTCAGTATTTTGCTGACTCTTATCCTTAAATTGTGTCATACGAGTCAACTGACCATAAGAACAAAAACAACTCAATATCCAACCTAGTTCTGTATGCTCAGGGACTAAACTCTGCACAAAAAGATTAGATGGATCAACTCCTACTGCCGCAAGATTAAGTATCAAATCCCACGAAGTTGTACGTAATTTATCTACCTTATAAGGCATTGTCATGGCATGATAGTCTACCACTCCATAAACACAATCATAATCTTCTTGAAGATTGACCCAATTGGCAACTGCGCCGAAGTAATTACCAAAATGCATGTGCCCTGTCGGCTGAATACAGGATAAAACTTGTTTTCTACTCATGATAATATTCTATTTTACGGCTATTGCTGAAATTTCAACATTCACATACTTTGGTAGATTGGCTACTTCCACTAACTCTCTCGCGGGTGCTGTAGCTTCATCAAAATACTTAGCATATACGGCGTTGATAGCAGCGTAGTTTTTCATATCAGATACAAATACGCTACACTTAACGATGTGCTCAAATGTCATACCGGCTTCTGCCAATACATAACTCAAGTTGGTCATTACTTGCTCCGTCTCTTGCTCGATCGTATCCATGACCAACTCCCCTGTCTTGGCATCTAAAGCGATCTGACCTGATAAATACAAGGTACCACCTGCCAAGACCGATTGATTGTACGGTCCTACTGGGCTTGGTGCTTTAGTAGTATTAATTATCTTTTTCATTTCAATTAATATTTTAAAACTTAGGAATGCAAACCAAATATCATTAATGAGAAAAAGCTCCACAGCCGACATTACATCAGGGGAGCTTTATATCATTGCTAGACTTTCGTCTAATACGTTTACGATTTAATCCTCGTCTTCAGCAGCAGCAATAAGAACTTTACCTTTATAGTACATAGCTCCTTCATGCATGTATGCTCTGTGTCTCAAGTGAGTTTCACCAGTTACACTACAAGTATCAATTTGACCAATAGTCTCCACTTTGTGAGTTCTTCTGGTTCTTTTTCTTTGCTTCGAGATTTTACTCTTTGGATGTGCCATATCCTATATGGATTTATTAAGATTCAAAATTTATGTTCTTTAATGCATCCCACTGAGATCCATTACTTTTTTCTGGTTCTTCGATACTGGTTTCATTTAACTTCTTCAACAAGTCATTGTCGCAAAATTTAAAATCTTCAATATCACAGTCTCTCCTATTGCCTAACGGTAATGACAAGATCACAAACTCATATATATATCGAGCTACATTAATCTCATGATCAACAGGTGAGATATACACTATCTCCTCCTCCTCATCTAGTTGATCCTCGCTATACTTAACCATCAAAGACTTATGTCCTGATATCGGTACATCGATTTCTACTAAACATCGATCACAATCTCCTTTAAAGTGTCCTGTGATTTCAAAATCAAGAACTAACATATCCATTCGCTTTTCTAGCTGCAAGTTTATGTCAATATCGCTCTCAATTATTGGAGAATTATCAAACTGTTCAAAAAAACTACTATTTACGTTAAAATGGTAGTCGTGGTATCCAGGCGAAAGACCTTGATGCGGTATTACAAAATTAACAAATGCTTCCATAACATCATCTTTTCTTTCAAATGGAGTGCAAAGATATACTTTTGATTGAGACTGCACAAGGTTTTTGAGTCCTTGGACATATTTATGTTTTTATA
>CALDEO010000176.1 GCA_937942465.1 uncultured Saprospiraceae bacterium | reverse complement strand
TCTTAGTTCCCATTGTTTGTAGTGTCTAGTTGGATTAAATTGTTGCTTGGCTCTGCTTTGATACGATTTTTATCACCTTCCATAGCTGAGATTAGCGCAAGCTTTTCATTAGTCTCCACAACTATTTGTGGATTTGTATTAAAGTTTTCTAAGACCGCTTCTAGTGCTGCTGTTGCATTAAATAGGTCTTCTTTAACTACATAGATATCGGATAGCAACAGTAAGCTTCTAGCCACCCATATTGGATAACTACCACTATTGACATTGGTCTTATTGCATTGTTCTTCTGAGAGATCATACTTATTCTGCATGAAGTATATCTTGGATATCAGGTAGCTTGATTCTGCAGCTTGATTATTATTACTTCGTGAGATTACGTCATTAAAAGCAATGATCGCCTGATCATAATTCTTTTGTTTGAATGATACTTTACCCAGATAATAAGATGCTGTTGATATTTCTTCAGCAGACGAGAGATTATCCTGTCTTATTAGTTGAGCATACTTCATGATCGCTGATTCGTTGTTTACTCTGAATGCACTTGCCAATGCTCCACTTGCAGCCTCATGTTTTATATTAGGATCTACTGCAGCTTCCGCTAATAAATCATAATACTTATATGCATTTTCAAAATCTAAGGCATGATTATAACTGATCACTGCGGCTTTCTTTGCAGCGCTATTATATCGATCGCTACGGCCTTTACTTACGATATACTCATAGTCCTGTAATGCTACTTTATAGTTTTTCATTAGTAGATTACTTTCCGCTCTATAGTATCTAGCGTCCATCGCATATACTCCAGTTGGATATTGGTTTAAGTATTGGTTAAACTGTCCAATAGCTTCTCCATATACCGCGTCTTCGTACTTGATGTATCCTACATGATACGTGAGAGAATCTTGATCATACGTGCTGAGCTCGTAGCCAGGAATACTATCTAAGAAAGCAGCATATTCATTCGGCTTACCTAGATCAGAAATATAGATTTCTTCAAGTGCAAGTACGGCTTGGGTAGTCTCATTGCTACTAGGATTGAGATCAAATATTTTTTTGTAATATTCTATTGCTTTACGCGAATCTCCCTGATTGTAACTCAATAAACCCATCTTGAGATAACTCTCATTGATTAGGTCCGATTTACCTCTGTACTTTACGGTTATAGCTTCGAATGCTCTGAATGCTGGTTCGATTTTATCCAATTGGATATAGGTGTTACCTAGGTCATAGTACGCATTATCTGCATATTCAGAACTTGGATACTGCTCCGTTATGGACTCTAACGTTATGATCTGATCATAAGGCTTGTTTTTAAGACCTTCGATTGTTGCTTGTTGATACAAAGCATATGCTGCCGATGGATTTTTGGTATACGTGGCTTTCTCGTAATGCTTTAGTGCTTTGTCATACTTATTGTATTTAAACTCGCAATCTCCCATCCTTACTAAGGCGTCTGAGTAGATTCTATTTGATATGATTGGATCTTTTATACTCTCTTGATTGATCTCAATACCAGTAACGGCACTCTTAAACTGTAACTCTGCCGCACCATAGTTTTCTTTTTCGAAGTAGTTGTACCCTTGTTGGTAATGAGCTAGGTAAGAGCTACTTTCTTGAGGTACGTCCTTAGCTCCATTGGCCAATACAAAATACTCATCATACTGATCAATGCTCTCATCTACTTGACCTTGTTGTTGATATATATTGGCAGTCCAGTATTTAGCTTCTATTTCTAAAGATCGACTTATAGGATATGTCATCGATTTTTTGAGTGAGGCAAGCGCATCATCATAGTTTTTATCATTGTAGTGCTGTATTGCTCTATATACGCTGATACGTTGGTATATTTCTTTAAGCTTAGGGCTTTTGCTAGCTATTTCATCTAGTATTCTGATACCATTGGCATAGTCTGTAGTCCGTAATAATATATCTCCTACAATATCTTGAGCCTTCTTATAATATGCAGAAGTCCCGTCTATAGCCATTAAGTTATTGATTGCCTCTCTGTCGAACCCTAGTTCTGCTGATAACTTCCCGTAGTTAAACTCTGACTCCTTTTTCATGCTTTGATCAAAGTCCATCTGACTTACTTTCTTAAAAGCTGATCTAGCAGATTGTTTGTCTCCACTTTTCAAAAAACAATCGGCCAGATAATAATTAACCACTTGACCCATTTTATCTTTTAGGTTGACCAACTCAGAGAAGTTCTTGATCGCCTTGTCACACTGCTTTAACTTATATTGTGTGAAAGCCAATTGATAAAATTCCTTTTTAGTTAGTTCTTTTGTGTTTTGTTCGTAATACTCTAGATAGCCGATCGCATCTTCATATTGGTTTAATTGAAAGTGAGCTTGACCCATTAACAATTGGATTTCCGTACTCTTTTCTAGTTTAGGGTTCTTTATTTCTACTTCTCCATATTGTATCAACTCTTGGTATCTGCTCTGAGCAAAGTATATCTGAGCAATATAATATGGTACTTGAGATTTATATTTTTGAGCAGCACTTACCTTTTTAAAACTTTGAATTGCCTCCTCATAGTTTTCATCAAAGTATTGACACATCCCATAGTAGTAGTTACTTGGGTAGTAGTATTGGTTACTTATCTCCTTAGTCAATCCAAGATGATACTTAGCTAAATCAAATTCCTTTCTTACAAAATGACAATATCCTCTTTTGAAACTCACCTCAGAGTATTGCTCTTGGTTTAGTTCGAAGTCGATTAGTCTATCGTAGTATTCTACGGCTTGCTCATAGAGCTTATTATTGTAGGCCCAATTACCAGCTTCGATAAGCATTTTTTTAGATTCTACAGCAGGGTAGTAGCCTTGCAGAAACTCATCGACGTATCGCTCAATTCTTGGATCATCCATTCTGATCAAACTCAGTAGACGTTGAGAATGAGCATATCTTAAATCAGAAGCTAAATTAGGCTTCGATTCAAGAGGATTATTTTCTATGAATGATTCATATTGAGTAAAGGCAGCTGCGTGCAGATCTTTAAAAAATAGCTGATCAGCTACTTTCAATTGATTGTTAGGCTTTAAGCTTATCGTACTTTCTTGAGCTTGCGACACTGATATCGTCATAAGCATTATCATGAGTATTAGATATTGGCCATACACCCTGAAGCACTTACTATTAGGTGCTTGTATATATATGTTAGTCATATTATTCTTTTATTAATACAAAAGTAATCAATAGGATCAGAAAAACTCATGGAATTAACGGTAAATTAAACGTTTATATATAGAGTTAATTGTTTATATAGAATTTTAACTATTGCAAAGACGGATTAACTGTCTACAACACTTGCCAATCCTTTATAAACTTGTTGTGCTATTTTGAATAAAATATTCCTATTGGAACAAATAAAAAAAAGGTACAACGAATGATGAATCAATCGTTATACCTTTTTTATTATACTTTGCGAGTTCTATATGTACTATAAGATGTCAGCTCTTTGAGCTTGAATACTCGCGTCATTCATATATTCATCGTATGTTTTTAGACTATCGATAAAGCCATTCGGTCCTATTTCGATGATTCTGTTGGCAACTGTCTGTGTGAACGTATGATCATGAGACGTGAATATGATATTCCCTTTAAAGTTTATCATACTTTCATTCAATGCAGTAATGGTCTCTAGATCAAGGTGATTGGTAGGTTCGTCAAAAATCAAGAAGTTACCTTTAGATAACATCATTTTTGATAACATACAACGGACCTTTTCTCCTCCAGAGAGTACATTAGACATTTTTTGAGATTCTTCACCTGAGAAAAGCATTTTTCCTAAGAAACCTCTGATATACAACTCATCTTTTTCCTCAGAAAAATTTCTTAACCAATCGATTAAGTTTTGAGGATCATCATGGAAGTATTTATCGTTAGGGTTTGGTAGGTATGCTTGTGTAATTGTCTGGCCAAACTCTAGTACACCTTCATCTGGGGTAGCTTCTCCTGCCAAGATATCAAGCAATGCTTTGATAGCAAGGCTATTATCACCAAGGATTGCGATTTTATCATCTTTATTTACTTCAAAGCTTAGATTTTGGAAGAAATATTCTCCATCATCATTCTTTTTAGTCATTTTTTGAACAGATAAGATTTGCTTCCCTGCATCTCGTTCTGGTGTAAATATAATTGCAGGATACTTTCTTGTTGATGCTTTTATTTCGTCAACAGTTATTTTCTCAAGCATTTTCTTTCTAGCTGTTGCTTGCTTAGACTTAGATGCATTAGCTGAGAATCTATCGATAAATGCTTGTAGTTCTTTACGTTTGTCTTCAGCTTTCTTATTTGCCGATGATCTTTGCTTTAATGCTAACTGGCTTGATTCATACCAAAATGTATAATTACCCGTGTAAGTCGTGATCTTATTAAAGTCAATATCTGATATATGAGTACATACAGTATCTAGAAAGTGTCTATCGTGAGATACTACGATTACTGTATTTTTAAAATCTAATAAGAAATCTTCTAACCAAGTGATTGTTTTAAGATCCAAATCATTGGTAGGCTCATCTAGTATTAATAGATCAGGAGAGCCAAATAGGGCTTGAGCTAATAATACTCTTACTTTCTGACCACCATCAAGATCCCCCATTAAAGAGTGATGGTAGTTTTCTGTAATACCTAGTTCGGACAATAATGATGCAGCATCGGGTTCTGCATTCCATCCATCCATTTCAGCAAATTCTTCCTCTAGTTGAGATGCTTTGATACCATCGGCATCAGAGAAATCCTCTTTCATGTAAATTGCATCTTTTGCTTGCATGATGCCCCAAAGCTTTTGGTGACCCATTAATACAGTATTTAAAACTGTATCTTCTTCATGAGCAAAGTGATCTTGCTTGAGTACCGCCATCCTTTTACCAGACTCCAAAGTAGCACTTCCAGTATTTGGCTCCTTATCTCCAGATAGGATATTTAAGAAAGTTGATTTACCAGCACCATTGGCACCTATAATACCATAACAGTTATTTCCTGAGAAGCTGATATTAACATCATCAAAAAGTACTCTTTTCCCATATTGAAGGGAAACATTATTTACATTAATCATTACACATTCACTTTAGCCCACAAAAGTAGGATTTATTCTATGTATAACGTCTTGTATATTCAATTAATCCTAAGTCTACATGAAATTTATTTATGATTGAAAAGAAAATAGTAGCTGTAGCTCTTGTTTAATGCATTTAATTGATCAATTAAGTACAAAGTCCTAAAATCTAATTTTGGTTCACATTGAGTATGTTTTGGCACCTATCTAGTGTTTATTGATCATTAAGTAGTTTCATATGTTAAAATAATAAAATATGATCTAATTTATTCGAGTTGGCATACTAATTGAACCTCTTTATATGACATCTATTTTACATATGTTAAGATAGATTGAAACCCTTAATAAAACCCTCAAGTATGAAAACCTCTTTTACCCTAAAGATGGTCAATAAGCTAGTCTATGGATTAGCATTTATGATCATGTGTAGTTCATTAGCCCATGCCCAAGTCTGCGAAACAGATTTGATTTGGCAAAATTATCAAGGAGTGGCTCTTCCTAATGATTTAGATTATGCATCTCCCCAAGATGAGCCCATAGTCATCGAAAA
This sequence comes from uncultured Saprospiraceae bacterium, assembly GCA_937942465.1. GTDB lineage: Bacteria > Bacteroidota > Bacteroidia > Chitinophagales > Saprospiraceae > JAHDGW01. The sequence goes on along the minus strand of CALDEO010000176.1, from coordinate 4,160 downwards.
TCAAACAATTACCTTAGTTAATTACAATTCTTTAACAGCAGAATCACCTTTCAATAACACCATCTTTACTGGATCTATTGGGTCTGTACCTCATGCTTATGTGTTATCTATAAACGGTGACCCGAATGACATGGTAACTCAAAAGACCATTTTTAACGAAACAGTATATGACCTAGAGTTTTCTATTCTAGATATTGACAGAAACCAAGATGGTCACTGGCAAGACTGGGTTGCTGTAAAAGTATACTCAGGCCCTTTTAAGTATAATATTACTAGTAGTAATATTACTAACCTTGGAACAGCAGTTAGTTTTAATGATTCTGATGATTCATTTTCAGGAACATTTGAAATAGATAATGCAACAGGTGTAGCAGGAAACGTAGATATGTCTTTTCCTGGTGCTGTAGATAGTGTTGTTATAAACTACACATATGGTCCGTTATCAGGAGGTCAACTTGGTATTCAAGTAGTTGCTCTTTCTAATCTTAACTTTAAGAGTACGATGACATGTGTAGGCCCTAAAGCTGAAAATGTGAATGCTTGTTTAGATTACCAAACAAACAACAATGAATTAGATTTATTATCTAACGTTGTAGTAGGTAGTACTGATCTTGATAATAGTTCATTTGTGATACTAACGGCTCCTAAGCATGGATCGGCAACTTTGATCAGTGAAAACGGTTCAGTTATTTACTCACCTGAGATTAGTTACAGTGGATTAGATTCATTAGAATATCAAATTTGTGATGATAATTCTCTTTGTGATTCAGCATGGTTACATATGATTGTTAATGGCGATGGTGTATCGATACAATCTATGGATGATCACTATCCATTATTAGCTAAAACAGCTACTTCAGGTAATGTTTTAGTAAATGACATGAATTTAAGCTCTGGGACAATTAGAGTAGAGACTTCAAAAACTATCAGCCCTACAAATGGTGAGTTAGTATTAAATGCTAACGGTAGTTTCAATTATACTCCAAATGTTAATTTTACAGGACACGACGTTGCTAAGTATACAATATGTCACAGTTCTGATGCTAGTATTTGTAAAGAAGCATTGATTAACTTCTATGTGAAAGCAATTGTTATTCCTGGAGCATATAGTGTTGTAGATTTCTATGACGAAGTAATGCTTTACAGAAATGCTAATTACTCAGGATCACTTACTTCTAATTTAAGTTCGATAGGTACTGCAAGTTCTGATTATATATATACACTTACATCAAGCCCAACTAACGGAAGTGCTTCAGTGACTGCTGATGGAAGACTTAACTATAGTCCAACGTCTGAATATGATGGATCAGATGTATTAACTTACCAAAGAATGAATACTCTAAATGGTGAGTCTGAGATTGTATCTGTTAATATTAAAATTATTTCAGAGTATATGGATTGTAATTTTTCATTGCCAGTAGCTAATGATGACTTTGGTTTTACTTGTGAAAATCAGTCAATATCAGGAAATGTTGCCAATAATGACTCTTCTAATATGCCTAATCAATCATCTGTAAGTGTTGCACTTCTAGAAGGAGCTAAAAAAGGTACGCTTGTTCTTAATGAATCAGGATCGTATGTTTATTATCCTAATAGTGATACTTTTGGATCAGACGAATTCTCTTATGAAATATGTTTCATAAGTGTTGACGAAAATAAATCATCCAATGTTTTTGTATCTAATGATGTACCAAAAACACTACCAATAGGTGTAGGTACTATATACAGTGCAACTCAAAGTGCTGCCATTGGGCAGATTACTAATGTAAGTGTAGAGAACTTAGAAATAAGCCATGGTAATATTGGCGAGTTGAGTGTTAAATTAATAGCTCCATCTGGTCAAAGTGCTTTCTTATTCAAGAATGTATGTAACTCATATGGTAGTCTTAAATTGAATTTCTCGGATAACGCAACTCAGACTTCAGTTTCTTGTCCTCCAACGAATAATGCATTCTACAAGCCAGTAGATTCATTTGCTAAATTTAATACAGAAGATCCTAATGGTACTTGGTTTTTACAATTGATTGATAACAATCACCCAAAGAATGCAGGTATTTTAGAATCATGGAATATTGTTTTAGAAACTTCAGTTCCAGAAACTTTAGGATGTAGACAAGCAAGTGTAAAAGTACTTGTAATGCCTAAAGTAGTTGCACCTACTGCAGTAGATGACTGTGTAGAAACATCTTCTTCATTTCCTGTAGATATCAATGTTGACCATAATGATAGTGATGTAGATGGAGATTTGGACACTAAATCAATAAGCATAATGACAACTCCAAATAATGGATCGGCTACAGTCAATACCAATGGAACAATTAAATATACACCAGATACAGGTTATTCTGGTACCGATTATATTACATATTCAATATGTGATACAACAAAATTATGTTCGACTGCTGAAATCAAAATTGTGGTTTCTACAACTTTAGCAGTAGACTTTGCTGCATTTGATGTTGCATTAAATAGATCAGGTGATGCAGTATTAAACTGGTCAGTTGCTGAAGGCCATGACGCTGAATCTTTCGACATTGAAAGAAAAACTATTGACGGATTCGAATACATTGGATCAGTAGATGCTAATGTTGATGACACAGATTACAGATTTACTGATAATAACATCAATCACCAAGGCAGGGTATACTATCGTATCAAAACTACAGAAGTAAATGGTGAGTCAAAATATACTGATGTAAAATCAGTGAACATCACTAAGCTTGATGATGTAAAAGTATTCCCTAATCCTTTTAATGATTTCTTCTGGGTAGACCCGAATACATCAGATGAGGCGCTAGAGTTGATATTGACTGATTACAATGGAAGTATCATAATGATCAAAACCATTAATAATAAAACTAGAATTGACATTAATAACATAGATATACCAACTGGGATGTATCTATTAACGGTAAATTCTGAGACAGAAAGTACCAGCGTTAAAATGATCAAACTATAAGCTTAAAATTGAGGATAAATTGAGTTTGTAATGTAAATGTCCCTTTCAGTATACTTGGAGGGACATTTTTAGTTTTATTTAGAACTCTGAACTGTTAGAGATAATCGACACTGAGCATGCCTTTTATACTTTTGTCAAAGCGATCTACCGCAGCAAAGATATTTGAAAAGAATAATTCGCGATCTCGCTGTCCACGTTTACTTATCAATGCAGACCGATCAATAATTTCATCAAGTAGCGTATCCATGTGATTGCAGACTCTTACATCATCTGTTCTTATATAGTTAGGAGTATCATACTTTTTATAAACCAAACCAAAATCGTTAGCCTTTATGTATATAATTTCGGCACTTATCGATAGTTCATTAAGATAAATATGTAAGTCTTTACAATCGTCATTCTGTTTGCCAAATGTAAGTTTTTTACCTTTTTGTGCAACTTCATTTAAAAAAACTACGAGTTTGTTTAAATCTTCTAATATCAATAGAACATCACGGTCATCTTTAAATACACCAGCTCTGACGTAATATAAAAGTTGCATCATTGTCACTCTCAGCATGTCAGGGTTCCATATTTCTGTGCTGCTGTAAGATGCATAGACATCTGTTAATTCTTCTCTAACTGTATGTAATTCACGATCAGCAATAAATAAATCTCTATCATAAAATTGATTCATTCTTGGAATGTGCCAGCTTGTACGATTCCAAACATACATTTTGAAATACAAAAGATTTGGAAATTGTAAATAGTAAAAAAATGGCAATTCATTGGTCAAGTACACGGCATCCAGTCCCTCTAGATTTACTATCTGCTCTAAATGTCTTAATATATTAGACCAATAATCGTGATAGGATTCTGGTTTGAATTTTAAAGCGTCACTATAGAAAGGGTAGGAGGAGGATATGCTTGTGGGGACGCCATGAGCATATTCGTCAAATGAGACATTAAAGTATTGACACAAACTTATTATTTCGTCAAACTTCAAATTGGAATCTGCATTGATTTTTTTATATGCTCCGCTGTTGGTGATCTTAAGTGCTCTAGAGACTTCATCAACAAGTTTAACATCCTCTCGTAATGTAGATTTGATATGATGAAAAAACTCTACCTGCCCAAATTGCTTACTTGCATTATCCATATTGGATAAATATAGCAGATTTATTTTTTAATTATTCCCCTAAATGGGTAATTTTTATCAAAT
>CALDEO010000175.1 GCA_937942465.1 uncultured Saprospiraceae bacterium | reverse complement strand
CACTTCGAGGTCATAGAAGATATGTACTATGTAAGCCTTATCAAGTGTAAGCTAGAGACAGGTCGTACACATCAGATCAGAGTACATATGAAGCACCGTAACCATCCATTGTTTAATGATGATAGATATGGCGGTGATAAGATCGTAAAAGGTACTGTATATACAAAGTATAAGCAGTTTGTACATAACTGTTTCAAGATATTACCTAGACAGGCATTACATGCCAAGAGTTTAGGATTTGTACATCCTACAACCAAAGAAAGGATGTTTTTTGATTCGGATATCCCACAAGATATGCAGGAGGCTACAGAAAAATGGAGAGCTTATGTATCAAATCAAAAACTGAAAATCTAGTACAATGGTTTTACAAGAGAGGATTGATCTTTTAGCGAAGCTTAAGAGTTTTATTCTAGAAGATAATCAAGAATTAGATGATATAGCTCATCGTGCCTATGCTCAGAATGCTTGGTTTACAGTTGAGAATATCAAAGGGTCGTTGCAGTCTATAGCTTCGGCATTTTTGGATCAGGATCTTTTGACCGCTTGGGCGGAATCTTATAAGGTACAAGATCAAAATAAAAGGGTAGGGCTGGTCCTTGCGGGCAATATCCCAATGGTAGGCTTTCATGATATATTATCTGTATTTGTATCAGGTAACATATCACTGATCAAGTTATCGGAGAAGGACAATGTCTTGATCCCTTACTTAATTAAAAAGTTAGCATCTTGGAGTGCTGATAGTTCATCTTATTTCGAGATTGTTGATCGCTTAACTGGTATGGATGCGGTGATCGCGACGGGTAGTAATAATACTGCCAGATATTTTGAACAATACTTTGGTAAATACCCCAATATCATCCGTAAAAACAGAAACGGTATTGCTATACTTAATGGGAAAGAGACTGAAGATGACTTACAATTATTAGCTGAGGATGTATTCAAATACTTTGGTTTAGGTTGTAGGAATGTATCTAAACTCTATGTGCCAGCAGGATATGATACTGATATCATTATGAAGGCGTTTGAGACTCAAGGCCCGATCAATGATCATAACAAATATGGTAATAACTACGATTATACGTTAGCTCTGTGGTTACTTAATAAAGTAGTCTTCAAACAAAACAACTGTTTCTTACTACAAGAACATACATTGATACCTAGTCGTATCGCTACAGTTAACTTTGAGTATTACGAAGATATAGATACGCTATCTCAGCACCTATTAGCTGACCGCAAAGAAGAGATTCAATGTATCGTCAGTCAGTCACCTATTGATGGATTTAAGAGTTTTTACTTCGGTGATGCTCAGAAGCCATCTTTGATGGACTATGCTGATGGGGTAGATACGATGGAGTTTTTAGTTAGCTTATAACGATACTGCTTATTATTTCAAATACGACTACCATGAGTGATCCGATTCGATATACAAGACAGCAAAAAGCCGATGCAATAGCCATTATGCTTGAAGAGCATTATCCAGAAGTTCCAATCCCATTGGATCATACTGATTCGTATACTTTGTTGATTGCTGTATTATTGTCAGCGCAATGTACCGATGCTAGAGTTAATAAAGTAACTCCCTTCTTATTTGCGAAAGCAGATAATCCTACAGATATGATTGAACTTTCGGTAGCTGAAATCAAAGCGATCATAAGACCATGTGGACTGTCACCCAAGAAGTCTCAAGCCATATACGATCTATCACACATCCTACTCAATGAACACAATGGAGAAGTCCCGCAGAGTTTCGAAGCATTAGAAGCACTACCAGGAGTAGGGCATAAGACTGCTAGCGTTGTGATGGCTCAGGCATTTGGTGTTCCTGCTTTTCCAGTAGATACACATATACACCGACTCGGTTACAGATGGACGCTTACAACAGGTAAGAATGTTGTAAAAACAGAAAAAGACCTAAAGAAATTATTTCCTAAAGAAATATGGAATAGGCTGCATCTGCAAATGATTTTCTTTGGTAGAGAACATTGTCCCGCAAGAGGCCATGATCCTAAGATATGCCCAATCTGCTCTAAGTACGGTAGGAAGAGTCTGGTTAAGTAGTAGTTCGCTGCGCTAGATATTAGATATTAGACGCTAGATTTTTAGATTTTAGACGTGATACGTATACAGAATCGAGGTAAATACCTCGACTATCCGAGACGTGTTATCCGATATGTGTTTTAGGATGTATGCATGATGTGTATCATAATGCAACATGCACTACATGCTGCCTCACAAGCCGTGTAGATTGTCGAGGTATTCACCTCGATGCAATATGCTCGTCACGTAAGGCTGATATATTTGAAAGCACTACAGAAAAAGTAATAGATAAGTTGACAGCAAGTGAATGTGATGCGTATATAGAATCGAGGTAAATACCTCGACTATTCGAGACGTGCTGTCTGATATGTGTTCTAGGATGGAGGCATAACGTGTCCCACAAGCTGATACATATGCCGTCCAGAGATCATGACCAATGAAGTTAACCGCTCGCAGAGCAAAATAACCTAAGCGAAGCGAAAACTAACCTTATCGAAGATGAAAATCACCGGCACGAAGTGTCATTTTAACCTAAGCGAAGCGAAAACTAACCACATCAAAGATGTAGTTAACCAGTTCAAATATGAAAATAACCAGCTCCAAAGAGCCAATCTAACCGCAACTTCGCTGCTAGACAGCCAATAACTTAATTGCAAATACAAGCAATACACTCACTACTAGACCAAAGAATACTTTACCTAGATCTGCGAATATTTTAGTTTTTACTTTGTTCTTGATTTTACTATCCAAGTGATATTTGATACCAAGTTCTCTACCTGCTAGGAGACCGATAAAGATCCACGTAGTACTCATTGGTAATTTAGCTCCCCAGATATTGAAGAAGTCGTTTTTGAATACTAATAAAATCATTGCATAGATAAAGTCAATAATGGTTGCTGATCGGATATCTGCAGTATTGGTTTTAGATCGTACCACTTGCTGTACAGCTCCACCACGACGATAGAAAATATAAGCTAAGAGACCTAATATAATAGCAGTACTCAACAAGAACTCGAAGCTATTAAGTGTAGCTCCTCCTCTTAAGTAAATAAAAATATTAGCAAGGTCTTGAGTTAACCATTGAAACCATAAGAACCCTGTAGACAACCACTGTAGTACCATCCAGTACGTACGCTTATTGTCAGTTAATGGAGTTTCAATAAACTTCTTTTCGGTATACTTACTTACCGCTAGGTATATAGCAGCGGCTGATGAGAAAGCAATCACATAACCCATGATTGATTTGAAGATCATACCACCTAACTTGGCATCTGAATCAAATACACTAGAAACCATACTACCTAGGTGAGCAGGGATGTCTTGTAATGAAAACAGCGTTAAGATCATGAATGTAGTACTGATAGGAATCCCTGATCGTGTCACAAGTAGCAATACAATAGGAGGCAGCAGATGATACCAATGGTAAGTCTCAGGCATACTGAAGTCATCAAGCCGACCATATGCCAGCGGGTATTTATAGTCAAACATTCCGAAAGGATCATAAAAACCCATTACTAGTGCTACTAAAAGTATGCTTGCTGCGAAAGTCCACAGCCAATACCATTTGACATTTTTTTCGTTGGAAGTAAGGAAGGTTCCAAGAGTCTGAATTACATCATTGCCGACTACCGAATAGGCCGCGAGACTAAATCCTAACCACATTATGATTGTAGAGAAATCCATGTTATTTCAGATTGATATTCATTGCAGTAGCAAAAATTAAAAAAGTATTGGATAGAGTACTAGTTTTCATGTTTATTTTTCTGTTTATTTTTTAAGCACATAGACACTGACGGACAATATCAAATCAGATATCTTCTCTAGGCTGAATACCATGTTGTTATATATCATGATACTTTGGATATTGGTTTCGCTTTGACCCATCATCTTTATATTTTCAGATCTAAGGCGTCTTTCCAAAATATCAATTTCTTTTTCGTGTGATTCTGCTATTTTTAATTGTTTTTTAGGATTGTCGAGTTTCTCAACATTCAGATACATCTGCTTCAATGCAATATCCATTTTGGCGATCATTTCGTTTATTCCAGCTCGTTGCTCAGGGGTAAACCATATTTTGCCATCGATTTTAGTCTGTATCTCTTTACTGATCACATAGTACAAATCGCCCATTTGCTCCAATGCGCTACAGACGTTGACATTGATACGGAGCATCTGACTTGTATCTGCCGTCATCTCTTCACGACTCAATTTAGTGATAAAGTCAACAATCTCATCTTCTAGACGATCTGTTACTTTTTCATGCTTTTTGATCCTCTTTAGCAACTGCTTTTGCTTTTTCTTCTCTACTGTATTGAGGAGGTTCTCAGTAAGTTGATTCATATCACCAACAATCTCCACGAATCTAAGTATCTCATTTCTTATTTCGCCTATGGATAACTCTGGAGTACGTATCCGAGTACCAATATATTTTAAACCTACAGACTCATCTTCGTCGGGATTTGAGCGGATAGTCTTAGTAGCTACATATATCAGACCTCCTACAAAGGGTAGAAGCAATAGTACGTTGGCTAAGTTAAACATCGTATGGAAAGTCGATAAAGCATAATTGACTCCATTAACATCGGTAAAAGGATCACTTTCTCCAAGAATATTCATGGTGAACCATGCTACAATTTGTAGGAAGTATGGTAGTGCTAGGATCATCCAAGTCACACCTATAAGATTGAATAATGAATGTATACGAGCTGATCTTCTTGCATCAGAGTTACCCACAAGTGAGGCGATCTCTGCTGTGATAGTTGTACCTATATTCTCACCTAGTACCATCGCAGCTGCCGTCTCGAAAGGCATCCATCCTTTAATACACATAGCAAGGGTCAATGCCATGGCAGCACTTGATGATTGCAGTATTATGGTCACAAGTGCCCCTATGAAAACGAATAATAAGCTTGATAGTATCCCGTACTCCGAGTACTGTTTGACCCATTCAAGCATTTCAGGGTGCTGATTGATATCTGGTACGGATTGTTGTAAAAATGAAATACTCAAAAATAGTATGGAAAACCCAATTAGGAATTCTCCCCAATATCTGACCTTGCCACCCGACCTGAAAAACAGGATCACTCCGATCGCTATTAGTGGTAATGACAGTTGATGCAGTGATATCTCAAACTCAGAAGATATGATCCAAGCGGTGATGGTGGTACCGATATTGGCTCCCATCATGATCCCCGCAGATTGCTTCAAAGTTATCAATCCTGCATTGACAAAACTCACGGTCATAACCGTAGTCGCAGATGATGATTGTAAAGCAGCTGTTGTCGTAAATCCCGTTAATACCCCGAGGTATTTATTTTTTGTCATTGATCTCAAGACCGCTCTCAGGTGAATACCCGCAGCTCTCTGGATGCCGTCACTCATGATCTTCATACCATATATGAAGAATGCTAAGGCTCCTATAATTTCAATAATATTAAAAAATCCGAATTCCAAATAAATGAATTTTAAATTCAAGGTGAAAGTAGATAATTGACAACTATAAAGTCATTATTACAAAGTTAAGCTAATGTGATCATTTTAGAGTTATTGATTTTTGAAACTTATACTTAAGACAAGATCCCTAATTTTATCATTAGTTGGCAATTACGGAAGTCCAAATTACATATTCACTTGATTATCATTGGTTTCTAATTTTATTAAGATTCTTAGTCTTTATATGCCTCTTTCGAGGAATAAATAATTTACCTTTGCATCCCGTAATGACAATATTGCGTAGAAGCTTTTTTCTCGCAAATTCAATCTAAAAAGTCACATATGTCCAAGCATGTATTCGTTACGGGGGGAGTTACTTCATCATTAGGAAAAGGAATTATTTCTTCATCGCTAGCAAGACTACTGCAGGGTAGAGGTCTCAAAGTGACGATTCAGAAATTTGATCCATATATCAACATTGATCCAGGTACATTGAATCCGTACGAACATGGCGAATGTTATGTAACCGATGACGGTGCAGAGACTGATTTGGATTTAGGACACTACGAGCGATTTTTGAATATCTCCATGTCACAGGCCAATAATGTCACGACTGGACGCATATATCAAACCGTAATAAATAAAGAACGTGCTGGAGATTACCTCGGTAAAACAGTGCAAGTGATACCACACATCACCGATGAAATCAAGAGTCGTATGAGGCTGCTAGAAGAGCAGGACGACTACGACATCATTATCACAGAGATCGGTGGTACAGTCGGTGATATAGAGTCTCTACCATATGTAGAGGCGATCCGTCAGATGATTAATGAACTCGGTAAGTCACGTTGCGTATCGATACACTTGACACTGATCCCATATCTCAAAGCCGCTCAAGAACTTAA
>CALDEO010000174.1 GCA_937942465.1 uncultured Saprospiraceae bacterium | reverse complement strand
AATTATTTTCGATTATTACTTCATACTTGATTACCCGTATTTACACGGATATATTCGGTTATAACCGACTAATCTACGACTAATTGACTCTTGTCTATTAAGAGTCAGTAGTCCACCCTATCTAGATCACAAGCTAATACTCCACATATTATCATTACCAATTTAAAAATTCCGAGTATCCCCGAGTCAAAGGGCTACGACCTATTGACGGATAAATATAACAAACACGATTATTTGTGTTACCGTGCCCAGGTAAGAGACCTTGCACTCGACTTATTTCATATTCTATCTAAAAATCACCCCACAGCCAAAGAGCTCTGACTTATGATTATATACTAGACTATAGAGTTATTAGCTCCCTCTAGGGTAATTAATACCAATTAAGATCTATAATACCCCATAGCTAAATGTATATTTTCACAATTACTGCGTTAGAATTCCGATGGCTATCGGAAAACCATAACTACAGCTATGGCTGCGTTGTCTGCCTTGTACTTGCCAAAATATACTGATTGATCTAATGGTACATTATAAACCTTAAGTGGTATAATAACTTTATAAACTATTATTTGATAACTATTAAGTAGATCTACTCTTCCTCCTCTTCTGTATAGATGATCGGATTGATAGTATCCAACTCCATTACTTTACTTTCATTAGCACTGATGCTACCGAAACCTAAAAATCCTCCTGATGACTTGGCAACGTGCTTGGCAAAAGTTACATAACTATCATAGAGTAATGCACCGATTTTGGCAGGTAGTTTTGCTATTATTGGGTTTAACTCGCCTAACTTCTCCTCGATTGCTTCACGTCTTCTATCTACATCTCCTGGCAACTTATTGATAAGTTCAATTAAATCATCGTGAAATGTTACACCTAAGTCTTTGTAAAACTCATGTAGTGTATCATCATTGGCATAAGATCTTATTTTCGTTAGTTTCTCAGCCCACTCAGTTTCTTCTTGGTCAATATTCTTATCTGCTCCAGCCACCAATACGGTAATCAATGCTAATGCACCTTTAAGTTTGCCGTACTCTTCTCTATTGACTGCCTCAAAATGGTAAATCATAACGCTATATTTTTGTTTTGTTAGTACAAATATTCGATAAATTTATGGAAGTTAAATCACTTCGACATTTATTTATAATTAAATAACTGCTTCACTTTATTATTAGTTCGGCAAACAACTATTTACTATCGTAAAAATACTTTAATCAATAGGAAAGAACGAATATTTACTTATTCTATATGAATTTTATAATTTTGATCTCTACTAACCTGATATGAGTGGCCAAGACTAAAGCAAAAATCAAAAAAGTAACTCCTTTAATGGAGCAATATTTCGGTATCAAGGAGCAACATCCCGATGCGATACTACTCTTTAGGGTCGGTGACTTCTACGAGACATTCAGCGATGATGCCATCAGGACTGCCGATGTACTAGGCATTGTACTCACTAGCAGGAACAATGGTGGCTCTAAGATTGAGCTGGCAGGTTTTCCCTATCATTCGCTTGACGTATATCTACCACGTCTCGTAAAGGCAGGTCATAGAGTCGCTATATGTGAGCAACTAGAAAAACCTAGTAAAGAAAAAAAGATCGTCCGCAGAGGGATTACGGACCTTGTAACTCCGGGTCTGACCATCAATAACAATATACTTGATCAGAAATCAAACAACTATCTCTGTTCCATCCATTGGAAGTCAAAGAGCGAAATCGGTATTGCATTCATAGATATCTCTACAGGAGACTTCACCGTAAGTCAGGGCAATGACTTGCAAATGCAAAAACTCATACAATCGCTTAACCCGACAGAGATCATATACAATCGTGCCATCGAGAAGCATATCACTGCGATGCTCAATGATGAGTACTACTCGTACAGCCTCGATGAGTGGGTCTATGGTCTAGACTATGCCCAGGAGCAACTGCACGAAAAATTTGAAGTAATCTCACTCAAGGGGTTTGGGATACAAGAGCTAGAGCTTGCGCAAATAGCCGCAGGGTCGATCTTACACTACCTCAAAACTACCGAAAATCATCAGCTCAATCATATCAAAAAGATCGCTAGATTACACAATGAAGATAGTGTATGGATGGATCGATTTACGATAAGAAACTTAGAACTCGTACAGAGTCTGCACCCGTCTGGTGTATCGCTTGCTGAGATCCTAGATCAGACGCAATGTCCGATGGGATCAAGACTGCTCAAGAAGTGGATTTTGTTTCCGCTGGTATCAATATCAGCTATAGAGAATAGACTCAGTATCGTCGAGCATCTCACGCAACAGCTAGAGACCAAGGATCAACTATCTCAACATATCAAAAACATAGGCGACCTAGAGCGGATAAGCTCTAGACTAGCGATCGGCAAGGTAAATCCCCGAGATTTCTTACAGATGCATAGAGCATTATTAGCTCAGAAAGACGTAAAGGAACTACTCCACTCTGAGGACCATCCTGTACTACGAGCATATGGTGACAAACTCCAACTATGCGAGGAGCTCGTACAGAAAATAGATACCGAGGTATCAGAAAACTGTCCTACGCTATTGCAAAAAGGTGGCGTATTTAAGGAAGGGTTTAATGCGGAGTATGATGAGATCACGTACCTCATTGCAAATAGTAAAAATGTCCTTTTAGAAATACAAACGAAAGAAGCAGAGGCTACTGGAATCACAAATCTAAAAATAGGATTCAATAATGTATTTGGATATTATCTTGAGGTTACTAATAAGTATAAAAACCTAGGACTTATACCGGACCACTGGGTACGAAAACAAACACTGACCAATGCCGAACGATACATAACAGAGGAGCTAAAAGTCCTCGAAACTAAAATACTGAATGCAGAGACCAACCGTCAGAACCTAGAAGAAAAGCTATATACTGCCTTGATATCATTCAGTCAGACCTATGTAGATGCATTGCTGCAAAATGCTAGGATCGTTGCAAGCCTTGATTGTTTATTATCATTTGCAAGTTGTGCTATTAAGTTTAAATACAACAAGCCAGTCGTTTCTGATTCATTCAAAATAGACATCAAAGAGGGTCGTCATCCTGTGATCGAGCAGCTGCTACCCTTAGGCGATAGTTTCATACCCAACGATATACAACTAGATACCGAGGGACAGCAAGTGATCATGATCACAGGACCCAATATGTCTGGTAAGTCCGCAGTCCTGAGACAGACTGCGCTTATATGCCTGATGGCACAGATGGGTTCATTTGTACCTGCTACTACAGCGGAGATTGGTCTTGTAGATAAGCTATTTACAAGAGTCGGAGCCTCGGATAATATCTCAAGCGGAGAGTCTACATTTATGGTAGAGATGAATGAAACCGCGAGTATCATGAATAATATTTCAGCCCGGAGTCTCGTGCTATTAGATGAGATCGGTCGAGGTACGAGTACCTATGATGGCATTTCTATTGCCTGGTCTTTGGCGGAGTTTATACACAATCATCCGGTGGCTCATGCAAGGACATTGTTTGCCACTCACTACCATGAGCTCAACGAACTCAGTGAGAAATATCCACGAATCAAAAACTATAATGTTGCCACTCGCGAGGTCGGTAATAAAGTAATATTCCTACGAAAGTTGAAGGCAGGAGGTAGTAAACATAGTTTTGGAATACATGTAGCTAAGATGGCAGGAATGCCCAAGGAGATCATCAACAGAGCACAGACGATCTTACTAGAACTAGAGAAAAAATCTATCTCCCAGAACAGTAAAACTGATACGACAGACAAGCTCGCTGCCCTACCCGCAGAGACCATGCAACTCAGTATATTTGAAGCAAAAGATCCACTCGGAGAACAACTCAAAGAGTCTCTCATCGATGTAGATATCAACTCACTCACTCCCGTAGAGTGTATGATGAAGTTGAAGGAGCTGACGGAGATGCTGCGGAGTTGATGTAGTGTGGTTTGTGGGCAAAGTCTGATGTATGATCTTTATTTCTTAACAAGATTGTAATAACATATTACACATGTCTGGCTGGTATTGTAATGAGAAAAGCACGTAATTAGTAGGCGTCTTTTCTATTCACAACTTCCAATATTTCTATGACAAGTATTTGATCTTCTATGTCGTAAATAACCCTGTAATTTCCGGATCGAACTCTCCATAGGTTTTTATACGCCTTTAACTTTTTGCTACCAGGAGGACGTGGATCTTCTGATAGACCTGAAATTAAATTCGTAATTCGTAATTCGTAAGACCTCCTTATTTGGCAATTTATGGAGTTCTTTTACCGCCGATTTTTTAAATTTTATTGTAAAATCACCCATCCATTTTACCTGAATCTTTTAAATCTTGCATGACTTTATTAAAGGGAATAGACTCTTCGTTCCTTCGTGAATCTGCAACCAGACCATCTATCAAGTCTTGAAGGTATTCTCCACCAAACTTGTCTATATCAATTTGCACAAAACGTTTTTTGTTTTGATCGTCTGTGAGATAAAGTATTCCTTCCATAGTTTGTATTTCTTGGTAAGAAATATAACGCAATTACATCACAATTAATTCATTATAATAGAAAGAAGTATTATGCTTACCAAAAAATCAGATCACTCGTATCGCCCACCATTTAGTTAATACACTCTAATCACACAAGTTATTACTTGACTAATGAAGTACCTAATGTAAAGACCTGATCGCTGCAAGCGATGTGATCTTTAGGTTTCACAACCGTTAATTACAAGCCGCAAATCTGATCATTAATAGTATAATGAATATGATGATCTTAATGACGAACGAACTTCCATCATCATCACTAGATTTTTGATTGCCACCTAATACTCCACCAAATCGATTTTGTATTTCTGTATGAATAGCATCATTATGATATCTCATTGCTATTTTTGAAGCAGCGACTACAGTTTTTTGTTCTCTTTTACCAAATTTTCCAAGACGGCCTTGTCGTTGTAATGCTTCGACAACGATGGCATTGTGACACCATAAAGAATAGTCTCTATCTACAATAGTAAATGAGCTAGGCATATACTTAAATACTTTGGCCATCAATACCTCTACACCCACTATGGCGTCTCTAGTAAAAGCTAGTGCTTTATCAGAATAGAATGGCGTTGTTATATTCTGATTAAGTCGACTCACTTTATCCTCCAAAAAAGTATATGCAAGTTGATATGCTTTATTATTCTTATTTGCATCCAGTGATGATGTAAAAGCGTAAATTCCCTCTAAGTCGATCACAGTGTTAATGGTGAGATGCTCTACGCAATTGAGTATTGGTTTTTGCAGGTGTTCCACCATCAATTCCGTGAGGTCTTCATACAGATCTTCTGTTATTTCATTGTCTTTTTTACTCGATCCTCTAAAAAATGCCAGATAACCTTCTTCTAAAAATTTTAAAATCAGCCTATTATTGATGATGTAACTGTGCAACTCCAAATCACTACCCAAAGAATCAAAAATTTCATTGAGTTGCGTCTTATCCACTTCTCTTCCATTCAGCTTTATGGTCGCTGTATTGTCAAATTGAAACTGCAATTGCAACTCTTTCTTGACCTCTTTGACACCTCCATTCCTGATAATCTCTATTTGATCTTTTGTGAATATTTTAAGCGGGTTTTTATAGGCCATTTTTTTCTATTGATTAACTATTTCCAATCATTCATACTTGAGATCAACATCGCCCTATTTGATACCTGTACTCTTACTCTTAAATAACTCTCCACCCTCACCTTCATTCTTGATAAGTCTATGTAGTTCATTCATAATGGGGATCAACTTACTTAGATTATTTGCCTCACTCGCTTCATCACCATCTTGTATCAACTTTTTGGCTTTCGCCTCATCTTTAAACTCTGACATCTTCATGAACATATAGCTCACTTTGATATCCTCGGATGTGGTAGGTGTACGTCTAGATATCCGATTACATACATTCTCTTGGCTCACACTATGAAACTTAATGGAACTGATATTTCCACTTTGTAAGATACTTCTTTCGGCATCGACTAGTTGTTTGTATAAGATACGATCTGCTTCTGTTGCATTCACATCATCGAGCATGTATTTCGTATTACTTTTGTGACGGTAATATTCGTTTGTGACTTTCGTCAAAAGAGATTGATTAAATACATTCTGGATCTGCTTTCCTACTTCACGTTTTTGAGCATTCAACACATATATCTCATCCGTCGTCTGATCGGGATCTATAATCGCAATCTCACTCAATATTTGATCTATCTTATCATTTAACTTCACTACGACAGCGGCAGACTCGTAAGCACCCTCTCGCTCTAAACTCTTCAACTTACTTTGTAGGTTGCTCTTAAAAGATTCAAACTCTTCAGTCAGTAATTCTTTGGTGACATTGGTCTCAGATGGACTGAATGTATTTTCAAACTCTTGATCAGACAACACGAGATAGATACTGACTTTGATGTCTCTAGACTCCGTCACCTCAAAGGTCAACTCTATATCCGATCCTTTGACTAAGTCTCTGGTCAGATCTGCGCTTTTGATCTCTATAAATCCGATCAGTTTATTGGCAGCAGGGATAGAGTCTACATCTCCTTCGATCACCTTGATGATGATTGATTGGTTCTCTGACTTTAGGATCGTTTTGGATACTTGCTTGGTTATTGTTTTTTTGAGTGGTAGAATGTCATTCTTCTTGAAGATCGGCTCTAAAAATGTCGTTTCGTCAGACACAGCATCTACTTCGAGACATATATTATTAGGTAGTGGCTGTCCCTCTATATTGAATTTTCCATTGGTGATAGTTACATCTTCATGATAGACTACATTACCAAGTTCGTTGGTGACATTAAAGGCAAAGTTATTAACCGTATTATCTAGTAGCGGTAGCTTAAGAGACTTCATCGATGTAGTCTTTATAAGTCCACTATCATATGCACCATCTGCTCGCGATATTCTAAAATGGTAATCACACTCTGTCGTACATCGGATCAATATCATGGCCTCTACATCCTTGGTAAATCGCTCATAAGCCACGTTAAATTTGCTGTTGTCGCTATCATTAGACTTCGCCACATCAGCTGAGACCGCCTTGATCGACTTAGGCTTCATGCCAGCATAATACCCAGCACCTACGGCTACTGCAATCGTAGGATCCATACTCGTATTGACTTCAATACTATATCGAGTATCCAACATCGATCTGATCAATGGTATGTATGTCGTACCTCCGATAAGTAAGATACACTTAAGAGACGCTGGAGATAGATCATTACGATCCATGATCGACTGGATCATGACCAAGGTCCGCTCAACGATCGGACTTATCAGGCTGTTAAATATTTCATTGGTCAACTCAAGGTATACGTCATGCTCGACACCTGAGTCGTCTACTATTTCAAATTCTATCTCAGCTAAATCCATTGAAGTCAATGTTTTCTTAGCTTCCTCTGCCAGGAATAACAACTTGTTATATAGTTGATTATACTTACCCGTTGACTTCACCATCTCCAACTTAATATCGCTAAAGTCACCTATATCTTGCAATTTTGGTATTACAAACCCCTCAATGATTGTTCTATCTATATCAAGTCCACCTAGGTAATTATCTCCTTCATGATCCAATATTTTCAATTCCCCATCTTCGATGGCTGTAAGCGCTACATCAAATGTACCACCGCCAAAGTCATAGACTAGCCACTTACCTGATTCGATATCAAATCCTGCTTTATTAGCGAAAGCTAAAGATGCTGCAATTGGCTCCTGCAAGAGTACAACCTCCTTAAATCCGGCTTGATATCCCGCTTTCTTGGTAGCATTAGATTGGATTGTATCAAATGCCGCAGGTATCGTTATCACGGCAGCATTGAGGTCTTCTGTCATATCTTTGACAAAGTTTTTAAGCTCTTTGAGTATCATTGCTGACAACTCTATCGGACTGATTGTAGTACTAGTCGCCTCTACAAAGTAACTGTCTGATGTGCCCATTTTACGCTTAAATGTACCGATGACATCAGTAGCGTTTTTATTGAGCATCTCTCGAGCTTTCTCTCCTATGATCACTCGACTCCCTTTAAATGCAACTACCGACGCGATCGTCTCTTTAAGTGTAATAGGGTTTTTATAAACCCTCACCTCGCCCTGATCGCAATGTGCTATTGCTGAGTTGGTTGTACCTAAGTCAATACCAAAGTTTATTGTACCACTCATATCCCTTCTTTTAAATCGCTCACAATGACTACTGCTCGTTGCAATAGTGTTTTCGCTCCATCGATTTCTTTATACACAATGGGCTTTATCACCTCTATTATCACCAAGTTATCGACCCCATCACCGGTGATCGAAGCTTCACAATCTAGACGTGTATCGTCGTATGACTCACCTAATGGATCTTTGACATGGTAGCCCATACTTTCTAACGATGCAAGTATTCGAGTATAGTTACGGTCTATTGCATCATAGCTATCCTTTGATTTTAGCTTATTAGCAAGTGTATGTAATTGATTTATTATCTGACACTGTTCTTTATCGTTCACCATTTAATCTCTTCTTTTAACTAGCAACGATTGCATTGTCTAGCCCTTGTTTTTAATCAAGTTGAAAGATAATTAGAAAATAATAGAACTAGAAAAATCATCCAATAAATATGTGTTGATCATCGTCGAAGACTTAAGATC
>CALDEO010000173.1 GCA_937942465.1 uncultured Saprospiraceae bacterium | reverse complement strand
AAAGAAGAACTCCTCAAACTTAATCCGATTGATCGCTGCATTTTTTTCTTGATCATTCGCTGGGAAGTGTATCCACAATAGCGATTGATATCTGTTGCACAACTTGAGTTGTTGCCTCATGTCCTCAGGCAATGTCTCTAGGATGTCAGTCGATTTTATTTTGGCCAGTAGTTCTTTGATGAGTTTGAGTTGACCTCTACTATCGAGGCCTCTTCTTGTCAACTTATCGGTCGATGGATACACAGGTTCTAGGCTTGTATCCACTAGCTTTTGACCCGTTTTGATGAGCTCCATCTCAGGATGGGGCATCGTTTTCTTACCGTTGTATATATTGACTTTACCGTAGATGATGTATTCGCCACCTTGCACTAGTGACTTGGCTAGCCAGGTAGCACCTTGAAACCAAGTCAACTCCATGAATCCGCTAGCATCCTTAAATAGACCCGTTAGCCTAGATCGATTACCAGCACCTTTGAGCTTCTCGATGGATATCAATTTTCCTTTTATTTGAGCTACGACTCCATTTTCTCTGATATCCTTGATCGCCATGAATTGCGTCTTGTCTACATATCTAAAAGGTAGATGCATGAGCAAGTCACCAAATGTATATATCCTGAGTTCTTTCTGCAATACTTCAGCCTTAGTAGGGCCTACACCCTTGAGGTATGCGATCGGACTATTTAATATGTGATTGGCTACTGAGATATCTTTTTTTTATAGTTAGTGACTCAAAATTAAAGATTTTTTTAAGCTTTGAATTATTTAAATCTATTATCCTTAATTTGACTCAAGTCAATAGTAAAAGTAGGCGGTATGAGGCGATTAAGAGTATTAGTATTTAAACAAACAGAAGCTATATGAGTTGCATGTAGGATTATAGTTTTTTTTTGAGACCTTTACAGGAATATTTGCGTAAGCAAAAAATGAAATATATAGATATGGCTACGAAGAGACAGATGCAAGTAGGTGAGTTGATTAAAAGAAATTTTAGCATTGTGCTACAGCAACATGGATCATATATCTATGGTGGTGCTCTAGTCACTGTGACCAATGTGATCATGACACCTGACTTCGCGCTAGCTAAAGTATATCTAAGTGTCTATGGTGCTGAGAGTAAGGAGGAGGTTATCAAAGCGGTAAGAGCTCAGATGAGAATGATCAAGCCGGATCTCGCCAAAAGGTTGAAAAGGCATGTACGTAGGATTCCTGTATTTGATGTATATCAAGATGAGATGGTCGATGAAATGTATAGAGTTGACCAACTATTACAAAACTTGAATGGCGATAAAAACACAGAAGCTGCTAGCGAAGAAGAATAATCTTTGATACTAGTCTAATTTTTAATTTTTTCTGTATTGATATATTGAGCAAGATTTTGAGGGATAGAAATCGACTTCTTGTTTTGTTGGATTTTAATATTTCTACGATCTTTTAGTAATATTTTGAATTGTGCATGGGGTAGTAAACCCAGTTCCCATAGTTCACTTTCTATCTTGTCACTTACCTGCTGGGATGCTATTTCAGCGATTTCATTCAATTTAAGATTGGCTAAAGAACTCTCTGGTTTGAGTAGTTTCTTAGGTATCGGACTACCATGAGGATCCAGTGTTGGGTATCCCATTTTGAGATCTAATTCATCTAGGAGTTCTTCCGTCAAGTGATGCTCTAGTTTCTCTGCTTCATCATGTATCATCGCTTGATCTATACCCATATGATTGACTTGATAAGTCTCCCAGAGTCTATGAGCACGTATGAGTTCTTCTGCTTTTTTCTTTCCAGGGAAGCTCAGGCTGAGCAAACCTCCATTGCCTGTTACAATCATCTTATCATTGACGAGTTTGTTGACTGACTTGGATACAACTCTTGTAGATAAGGATAGTCTATTTTGCAGGAGTGTCTTGGTTGTCTGCCCTTTACTCTTAAATATTTGTTTGATAATATCTTCTTCTGCGATCTTTTGATGTTGCTGTATCTTCAGTATTGCCTTGGCTACAAGTCCTCTCTCTGGGGCAAATATCACTACGAGCACATAGATAAGTGTTGCCATCAAGGTCATGAATGGTCCAGGTGTTGTATCTAATAAAATGGCTCCGAGCATCCCTAATATTGCGGATAAGAATCCTATAAATGCCGATATACCGATGACCCACTTGAGTCTATGACTCAGCAATAATGCCGTGGCTGCTGGTGTAATAAGCATGGCTACTACCAATATCACTCCTACAGTACGGAGTGCCGCCACAACTGCAAATGATAGTAATAGCATCAAGAAATAGTGAATATACTTTACGGAGATACCCATTGTCTGAGCGATCACTGGCTGGAATGTAGTAATAAATAAAAATCGGTAGAATAGGTATACGCAGATCAATGTATACAACATCACTACGAATGTCAATACAATATCCATATTGCTGATACCCAGTATATTACCGAATAAAAAGTCTTTGAGATCTAAGTGGACACCACTGCCACTGCTCGTACTGAGATGTGAGATACCGATGACACCTAATGAAAACATAGCTGTAAATACAATACCTACGGCAGCGTCATTCTTGGTTTTTACATTCTGTTGTATCCATGTGATGGCGATCGCTGTAGCGAGACCTGCAATTACAGATCCTACAAAGAAACCCAATGTACTATATCCTACAATGATGAATGATACCACAATACCTGGTAAAATTGCATGTGACAATGCATCTCCAATCAGTGACATATTACGCAGTACGATAAAGCTGCCAATAGTACCGCACATAATACCTACCATGCACGAGGCTACGATGGCTCTCATGGCCCACTCCTCTGATAATGTTGCGATCAAGTCTCCAATCATAGTGGCAAAGGTACATCTAATTTACGTTAAGCAAAATATATTTTTAGACTAGGCTAAAAATTAGAGATATTTTCAGATATTACTCCTTCCTTGAGTGCAAAGTCAGAGATCATTAGTCGATCAGGTTGGATCTGATCGATGACAAAATCTATTAAAAGAAATGCTACTACAACATGCTGTGCTCTGTTTTTTGGTACGCGAGGGTCTTCCATTCTTTGGTCTAGATCCATTGCTGTTACAATCGCAGAGATATCTTGATATTTATTGATTGCTAGCCAATGACAGTAGGTGTTATATGGCTCACTAAGTCCCATCTTTTTAAATATTTCGAATGTGCCACTTGCTCCGATTAAGCGATCGATAGGTTTGGTTTTGACTAAGTCTATGAGTCCTTCTAGATGATTTTGAAGGAAAGCATAAGCGTTTTGTATATCGCTTGTTTTTATGGGTTCGCTTTTGTGAAACTCATTGTACAGGATAGAGATACCTATGGGAAAGCTTTGCTGGTATTGTATCTCTCCATCATGTACTAATATGAACTCTACACTACCTCCGCCTATATCCATTATGAGGGAGTTACCTTTATCAGGTGGAGCAGAGAGTCGAACACCTTGAGCGATGTATGCAGCTTCTTGATCTCCGGTGATAAGGTCTATATGCCAGTCAAAGGCATCCGAGACTTGCTTTTGGAAAGCCACTCCGTTAGATGCGTTCCTGAGTGTAGCAGTACCTACGATCTTGGTGTTTGTAACGTCGTGAATCTTGGCTAGGTCATAGAATTCTGTAAGTGTGGCAATACCTCTAGCATATGCTTCGTCTCCAATTTTCTGCACTCCTTTTTCTGATAGAAATACATAGACCCTTTTACGGAATACGACCTTAAAGGGCGACTCCTCAAAGTTGTAAATAACAATGTGGAATGTATTAGACCCGAGGTCTATAATTGCTTGATTACCCATTGGTAGCACCTTTACGTGCTTGCATAGCTTGCTTTATAATATTAGTGTAAAACTGAATACCAGCTTCACTCATTTTATTGGCAAATTTAGGTTTGTTGTCCTCAAGGAATACAAAGAATTGACAATTGTCGCTAAAGTAAACATCTGCTTCCAATACGATCTCACCTTCTATTTGAAATAACTGTCTTGCTATCGGCTTACAACCTACTGGTATGGATGGTTGCGCTATTGTAGTGACATGAGATATCGTACTTCTGATTCCATTTGTTTCACTCTGATTCATACTGAATGGAAGGTCATTGAACATATAATCAATAAGCTGACAGTTGTTGTACAGGTTCTGCATGATATCCGTTGTAATACTTTGATATTCATTGCCATCAGCATCCATTTGACCGGCACGGTCAGGTGTATTGGGATTTGGGTATTCTCTTTCTACTGGTGCAGGTTCTACTGCTTGTTTTTTAACATCTCCCTTACAAGAGAATAACATAATCAAACAGCCAAAAAGAATAAGTGTACAATTTTTCATAGGACTTGCATTTATAGAATGCAAATATCTACATTTTATATCACACTTAATAAATGAAAGTAACATTATCGAGATTGATGATCTTATGATTCTGATCATTAATCGGATAAGAGAGAATAATGAAGTAGGGGATTACAACCTAAAGATTGCTCTGACACTCCAGTAATAAGATCTTAACGCTTTTACATCATTGGCTTCGTCCTCATAGAGAGTTACTACAGATCGAGTATATCGAGCATTTAATGTCCACCTTTTGGTGAATGCATAGAATGCCCCTAAATGATAACTAATATCTGATGTTTTGAATTCGTCGATATAATTTGTGATTGCACTATCATTGCTACTAGCTCCAAATAAGTAGCCATATGATAATCCTGTTTCGGCACCTACTTTGTAGTATTTTTCGTCTTCAAGGTACCAGTCTTTGATACCAAAGATTAATGGGATTTCTATATAGTTGAGGTGTACAGATGTTATACTTGATGCCGTTCCAGGGTTAGTAAGTCCCGATCTACTTCCACGAGCAGTATATAGCATTTCTAGCCCCGCATAGAGATTGTTTTCTAGAGCATACTCTAGTCTCATACCGCCTGTTAGACCTATTTTATTGAAGCCGGCTAGATTATCACCATCTATCTGAGATGCAGTACCACCGACAACGATAGACCCATCAAACTTTTGAGCTTGACTCATAAAACTGAAACAACAAAAAAGGAGAATGTAAAATGCTTTCATAGGATTACGAACTTTAAAGTCATTGTTATAATTACCGATGGGCTATGGGTATGAGCCGATAGCCCATCAGTATAAGCGAAATGCTTTAGTATTTGTTCAACGATCTAGATCCAGTAAAATTGACTGTACGATCGATTTTATTTGAAGTTTAGTCTTTAAGCAACAATTGATCTCGCTCTGGTCCTATAGATACCATGCTGATTTTTACTTCCAATAGATTCTCTAAGAAACTAACAAAGTCAGCTGCATTTTTAGGTAATGTATCAATGTCTTTAACGGTATCTAAAGTATGTCCCCAACCAGCAAATTCTTTATGCTTAAGCGTAATACCATCCATACACATGTCATATGGAATCTCATCAGAACTTACACCATCGATGATATATTCTGTTACAACATTGACGGTGTCAAAGAAATTTAACACATCTAACTTAGTCAAGCATATCTGCGTGACACCGTTGATCATGATTGTATACTTTAATTGTGGAATATCAATCCATCCACATCGACGAGGCCTACCTGTAGTTGCACCGAACTCCATTCCGTGCTTACCTAAAAGAGCGCCAGTTTCGTCATGTAGCTCAGTAGGGAATGGTCCTCCTCCTACTCTTGTACAATACGCTTTGGTGATACCGATTACTTCTCCGATTGTTTGTGGAGCTACACCTAGTCCATTACAGACACCTGAGGTTACCGTATTAGATGATGTAACGAATGGGTATGTACCGAAGTCGATATCAAGCATAGATCCTTGAGCACCTTCTGCTAAGATTTTCTTACCAGCTTTTATTGCTTTATTGATGTAGTATTCACCATCAATATTCTTAAGTTTTTTGACTTCCTCCAACGCTGCAAACCATTCTTTTTCTGCAGTTTCTAGATCAAAATCGATCGGAGGGTATAGTTTTAGCATCTGGATGTGCTTCTCCTTCAATGCTTTATACTTGCTAGCAAAGTCAGATGAATAGATATCGCCGATACGGAGACCATTACGACCTGTTTTATCCATATATGTTGGACCTATTCCTTTAAGAGTAGAACCAATTTTTTCTTTACCTTTTGATGCTTCAGATGCTGCATCTAGATATCTATGGGTAGGAAGTATAAGGTGAGCCTTATTTGCGATAAGCAATCTATCTCTATATGGGATATTCGCTTCATCCAGTTTTGCCAATTCTTTAAGTAGGGTTCCTGGGTCGATCACGACACCATTACCTATTATATTAATGACATTAGGTCTGAATATGCCTGAGGGTACTGTGTGGAGTACGTATTTCTTGTCAGCGATTTTAATGGTGTGACCTGCATTAGGCCCGCCTTGAAATCTACAAACTAGATCGTATTGCTCAGATAAATAATCGACAATTTTACCTTTGCCTTCATCACCCCATTGTAGTCCTAGTATAACATCTATAGCCATCAGTAGCCATTTGTAGGCATACTTATTAGTACACCTAAGTTAGTTAAAGCTTAAAGGTAAGTAAAACAATAACTCTGACATACATCATGAAAATATTTATGTGAATATTTTAGATGGGAATGTTCTTGTGAGTACTTATTGAGCAATAGTAGGGTAGTGATATTGGTAATAGTTAGGGGTATAAAAAAAAGAGCCGACCCAAATTAATGGATCGGCTCTTGAAGAACTTTATTTTACGAAAGTCACTAGGACTATCGTCTTATCTGATTACAGATAATTTTTCGATAAATACATTTCTTCCAACTTTGATACGTACTACATAAGATCCAGCAGGTAGATTTGAAATGTCTATTGACTTTTCAGAGTCTCCTGACTCAATTTCTGTATTTACGATATCTCTATTGATGACCTTTCCTTTGATGTCATAGATCGTTACATTCAATGTACCTTGCTCTGCAGCAGATATTCTGATTGTAGTCTCATCCGTCGCAGGATTAGGGTAAAGATTAACATCTACTTGAGAATCTCTTGTTACTTTAATACTAATTGTATTTGAGTAAGTGAAGTTTCCATCAAGATCAACTTGCTTCAATTTGTAATAGTATACACCGCTTTGTAGGATGTTTACATCATCGAAGTTGTAAGTTGTCAATTCAGAAGTGTTACCGTTACCTTCAACTTTTCCGATTTCAACGAAGTCAACACCTTGTTCGAATGTTCTTTCTACTATAAAGTGATCGTTGTTAATTTCAGATGCTGTGATCCAAGTCAATTCATTGATATCACGTTGCTTGTTCCAATCTCCGAAGAAATCAGCAAACTCAACTGGTACTACTCCTAAAGTAAGACCTGCATCAACGTTATCTATGTTATCTCCTGGAGCAACTCCAAATGTTCCTGTTTGACCATTTGCAGCGTTTACAACGTCGCTATCTAAGTCATCATTAGTACCTGTATTACCTGTTACGAATGAATATCCGGCAGGTGCAACAAATTGTACTGAGTAGTTACCAGCTGGTACATCAGTGAATTCATAGAATCCATCTCCTCTACCTGGCGCATTAGCAGTAGTAGTTGTTCCTACAACATTACCGAATGCATCGATTAGGTTTACAGTTACACCATTGGCACCTGTATCAGAAGCATCTTGTACTCCTGGAGTTCCAGCGTCACCATCAATCCATACAAAGTCTCCAATTGTTGCTGTCTCATAGATACCAGCATCAATATCTTCATTTGTATCTCCACTAGTAAGTGTGAAGTCAGCAGTCGTATTGATTCCATTCGTACCATCAACATCACTATCAGTTGCCTCAGTACCAGTAATGGTATTGTTAGGTCTAGTAGTAATAAATCCAGTAGGCGTTTCAAACTCTAAGTAATAAGTACCTGGAGATAAGTCAGTGAATTCATAGAATCCAGGAAGACCTGTTGTTGGATCATTGGTAGTAGTTGTAGTAGCTACAATTACACCTGGGTTGTTTCTATCATAAAGATTAACAACAATACCATTGATACCTGCTTCACCAGGATCTTGAACACCATCAGCGTCATCATCCATCCATACAAAGTTACCTACAGTAGCTGGTTCGTAGAAACCAAAGTCAACACTTTCATTTGTGCTTGCATCAGTATCTCCATCATTAATAGGTTCTGTACCTGAAGCTAATGTTACTGGTAATGAGATAATACCAATTCCTAAGTTAGGATCGTATCCGTCATCATCATTGTTAGTATCATCATCAGGATCAGTTACTAGAGTGTCATCACTTGTTGATAATCCATCTAATGGAGAACCTGCAGTGAAGTTAATCGGAGCAACTTGTACTATATAGTCACCAGGAGCTAAATCAGTAAATTGATATAATCCGTTAGCATCAGTGAATACAGTCATACCTGTGTTTACATCAGGAGTATTGTCTCCTGTTGTTTCTTCCCAAAGAGTTACAGCAACATTGGCTAATACAGCTTCCTCATCAAGGATACCATTACCATTTGCATCTTCAGTAGGATCAAGGATACCGTTACCATTTACATCTTCTGTATCATAGATACCGTTATTATTATCATCAAGGAATATTAAGTTTCCTAAATCCAATAACTCATAGTATCCAGCGTCGATTGCATCATTATTCTCACCACTACCTAAAGTAACAGTATGAGATAATCCTGTTGCAGGGTTAACATCACTATCGTCAGCTATGTCTGTAGCGTCTGTACTTCCACCTGAGTAATCAGGAGTTGTTGCAGTAAATCCAGTAGGTGTTGTGAACATTACTATGTAGTTACCTGGAGTTAATCCAGTGAACTCATAGAATCCATCATCACCAGTAGCAGGATTTGTCGTTGTTACGGTTGTTCCAACAGCTGGTCCATCAGGTGTACCATCGTTGTTAGCATCTTCAAAAAGAACTACTGTTACACCATTGATTCCATCTTCCGAAGGATCTTGGATACCATCAGCATTGCTATCTTCCCATACATAGTTTCCTAGAGAAGCAGGTCCTGTTGGAGTAATTCCAGCAGCATCACCATCATCTTCATCTTGTGGATCATCAACAACGTTACCGTCACCGTCAGTATCTACTCCATTACCTGGTGTAGAATCGATATCAGTTTGATCATGATTAGTTACTTCAGCATAGTTTAAGTAGTCACCAGTTGCGTTAACTGTTACTGCTATATCCAAAGTAATGATCTGACCAGAGGTTAAAGTACCTATTGTCCAAAGTCCTGTTGTAGGATTGTATGAACCCTGTGAAGGATTGTTACTTACGTATGTATAACCAGAAGGCAATAAGTCTACTACTTCAACATTTGTTGCTGTATTCGGACCGTTGTTACCTACTAATATAGTAAAGTTGATTTGTTCTCCAATTGCTGGAGGAGTCAATGCATCTACAGATTTATCTAAGTATACATCTACTACTAGTAT
The DNA here is from genome assembly GCA_937942465.1 of uncultured Saprospiraceae bacterium. Lineage (GTDB taxonomy): Bacteria > Bacteroidota > Bacteroidia > Chitinophagales > Saprospiraceae > JAHDGW01. The sequence continues at coordinate 360 of CALDEO010000173.1, read as the reverse complement.
TGGATCAACAGAAGCACCATCACCATCATCATCATCACCTGGGTCATCTTCAGTCTCACCGTCACCATCCGTATCAACACCATCACCAGGAGTTGAATCAGAATCTGGTTGATCTTGGTCAGTTACTTCAGCAAGGTTTAAGTAGTCACCCGTTGCGTTAACGATAGCAGAAACAGTTAATGTTCCAGTTGCACCGTTAGCAAGTGTACCTACATTCCATATACCTGTTGTAGGGTTGTATGGTCCTTGTGTAGTTGCGAATCCTGCATATGTATATCCAGAAGGTAATAATTCTGTCACTTCAACACCAGTTGCAGTGTTAGGACCATTGTTACCAACTAAGATTGTGAATGTTACAGT
>CALDEO010000172.1 GCA_937942465.1 uncultured Saprospiraceae bacterium | reverse complement strand
TTCCTCATCCTCTTGAAACTCTTTTACCGCTGCTTCACGATCTCTTGTCTTACCATCTAGGTAGGCATATTTGATACCCTGCTTATCCAATTCTGCTCTTATGAGTGTAAGCATTCCTACAAACTGTGAAAAGATCAAACACTTATGTTGTTCGTTGGATTCTATATGCTCAAGTAGTGTTTTTATCTTAGTAGAGCTACTACGGCTAGAACTATCTACTAGCTGCGTAGCATTACATACTTGACGTAATCTCAATAGTGCTTCTAAAATTTTAAGCTTAGACTTACCTACACCATTCTCCTCGATACTCTGACTTACATCCTGCTTAACTGTATTCAATAAACTATCGTAATGTTTACGTTGGTCTTCTCCCATCTCACAGTAGAGTACAATCTCTGACTTAGGAGGTAGGTCACTTGCTACTTGCTCCTTGGTACGTCTCAATATGAACGGGTGAATCAGCTTCTTGAGCATCATCGCTTGCTCTTTATCGCCATTCAGGTCTATCGGTTTGGAGAAGTTCCTTACAAACTCTCCTTCACTACCTAGCATTCCTGGGTTTAAGAAATTGAACTGCCCAAATAAATCTAACGTATTGTTTTCTATTGGTGTACCCGTCAAAACTAGCTTGTTTTTACCTTGCAATACTCGCATGGCTTTGTTTCGCTTAGACTTTGGATTTTTTATTGCTTGAGATTCATCCAATACGATGTAATCAAATGTAATGTTGGATAACTTATCTACATCTGACACTGCTGTACCGTAGGTTGTGATGATAATGTCAAAGTCGTCTCTTTTGATATTTTCAATATCTCTTGAGGTACCATGATGAACCATGAAATTCAGACTAGGACAGAACTTTTTAAGCTCGTTGGACCAGTTAAATAACAATGAATTAGGCACTACGACTAATGCAAAGCACGAACCAGCCTCTTTGGTATGAGCCAAAAGTGATATTATCTGTACCGTCTTACCAAGACCCATATCATCTGCTAGACAACCACCAAATCCGAACTCATGTAAAAACCGTAACCATTGATATCCCTTTTCTTGGTATTCTCTAAGGTCAGCCGTCAATATACTCGGTACCGGGAATGTCTGCGTCGTCTCAAAACTGATCAACTTGTCTTTCTTATCTCGGATCTCTTTATACCAATCCAAACTACCTACATCATCTATTATTTCATCTAATAGATTAAAGTGGTATTTACTTATTCTGATGTCATCATTGGATGTATCGGCTATATCAACTATTCGCGTAAGCTTATCTATCCACTCTTGTGGAACAATACCAAGCGTACCATCAGCTAATTTGATGTATTTTTCTTTATTCTTAATCATTGTGACCCAAGTCTTCATGGGTACCACAAGGTCTCCGTACTTGATATGTACGTCTGTATCAAACCAATCTATACCCGACTCTATTGTTGTCGTGATCGAAGGTCTATTTCTATTAAATCTTGATAACTCGAGCTCTTCATACCCGAGCACTGCTACATTATCTTCTTTACATTTATCAAAGAAATCTGCAAACCAATAATCAGCTAAGAACTCATCTTTAGTCATTCTTAAAAACTCTGAGTACCTCGGTATTTTCTCAAATGATGGGTGTGAGCCTTTAAGCCACAAAAGCAAATTTTCGGCGTCATCCTTAGAGAAGTATCGATACTCATCGGCCTCTTCTACTGGTAGCCTTGTGATCGCATTGATCTTAAGACCATCACCATAGTTGATGACTGGCGTGAAAAGAATATTCTCACCAGAGCTCTTTAAATATAGCTCATGCTGACCATCCGTAGCTTGATTGATTTCATGCATTAACTCTTCTGGCAACTCAAGACGATAATGATCTTTGAGGAAAAACAGTAATGGATACAATTCTTTAACTTTCGCTAATGAAAACTGCATGATACTGACCCCTTTCAGCATTTCAATTGTATTCTTATCGAAGTAGTTTTTGAAGAATGCTGTTTGATTCTGCTTATTAAGAACCACAAATAGTGGATGTATGAATTTTACTTCCTCTAAATGAAACCTTGCCTTACTAACATACAAATGCGTAGATAGGGTACATAAGTTGTCTCGCACCTCAATGCTACATCTTATATCAATTGGAAATTTTAAGAAACTAAGTAATTTTAGTTCCGTTTTTTTCAATGTATAAAATCGATCTTCTATGTCATACTTTGTATCCTCATTAAGATACTGAGGTAATGACAAGACCGTATTAATATTCGCTTTAATAAGGCTAAGTTGATCATTGACCATAGATAAATACTCTTCATCCTTGGTGCCTATTACCTGCTTAGTAGCTAACTCAAGGACTTTAGTTTTGAGATCTTTATCTAAGTACTTTGCTACTCTATCTTTCTCTATATTAGATTTTATTTTATCTCTTGTTACCGTGGCATTACCCACGATCACCTCTGGAAATAACTTTGTATTATCAGTTACATTCCACATCATGGCATTCAACTTAGGCTCGTCATCGATACTTTCATCGACCTGTAGATCAGTTGGTGACAGATATTGCTCTTTAAGAGACTCTATAAATACATTGCTAAATTTTCTTAGCTTTTCTGAATCTAAATATCCTCCTCCTTTCTCCTTGGCGCTGATCCCTTTACGGTTAAGCTTGAAGTCAAATAAGCGAACAACTTGCTCAACGGCCAGCCCTTCGTTCTGAGCAAATCTATTGAGTTCGTCCTCATATGATATCTCATCTTGAATATATGACTTCGTAATAGGTAAGGCTACCAAGTGAGATAAAGCAAAATATGTATGGTCACATAATAAATCACTTTCTCTATCACAAATTTCACATTTTACTTCGATTTGCTGATCTCCATTTTTCACAAGAACAACTAAAGCCTCCAATGACTTTTTGCTATTGAAACTAGGTGACAAACCACGCAACTTAAGCGAACTATCCTCCTCAAATGTAATATCATATTCGAGGCTATGCATCTCATATGATCGCTGATAACCACGTGGAGCAAGCATCTGTACTCGACGTTGCAGCTCTTCAAAACTCGTATATTCTATTACTCTATATTCGTCAGAAGACTGTGTAGGTATTGTATAGGTTTGTACCGTTCTGACACGTTCTTCACCTTTCTGCACAACGAGCATAGTCGCTACGATGTGCTTACAAAAACTACCCTGAGTACAATCACATTTCAACCCTGTAATAGCATTACTCCCTACATTGTAGTTGAGTTTAATACTATACATATTGATATCTTGGACCTTGGCCATGATGATACCATTCTTAGGATCAATACTGTGTGATAGTACAGCTGACTCAGAAAACAATTTCCTTCCTTTCTCTACGATATGAGCATCAAATAGTCTACTTAGTAGGTATTCAATATTTGACTTTTTTACATCCACAGGCTCTCTCTTCCTCTTTTAAAACTGTTTTGATCAAAATAGATCAGGACCTTATTCAATACATTAATCGTGCTAATGTTTATTATTTTCACCGTTATCTTATAATTTGATGTTGTTAATTTAAATTAAAACAACATCTCTTGTATGGTCGTCCACTGCCGCAGGGGCATGACTCATTATTGCCTAGCTCTGGACCTAATGATGTGGGGTGGTTTAACTCCGAAGAGTCCTCCACTAACTCTTGTGAAGATTGCTTGATCGACTCAATGGCATTAAGATTAATAATCTCCCATATCTGTTGCACTTCTGTAGTATTGAGTAATGGTTCTGTATTGCCTTCATTCTCAAATTCTGCTAACAACTCATTCATTACCTCTTCTCTCTCCACATATATTTCATCCATTATGAGGTGTATTTCCACCATGTTGTAATCAAATATTAAGTCTAATCCCAATCCCACTAAGTTGTGGTTTTCAAAATCAATAATACTAGAATCATATAACTTTATTAATTTTTCTTGTTCAAAAAACTCTTTTAATGGAATGTGTACATGACCTATAAATGCTTGACACAACCACGTAAGAGCTTCCTTGTTTTTTTGCTGATAATAATATTCAGCCAGTCCTTTCACTTCCGTTACGTTGTACAATTCATTTTCAGACTTCAGTCTAAAAGCAATTATCTGAAATAGAATACTCTTGTGATACCAATGTAACGATGGGTCCTTAAGCAATTGATCGACTAAGACAATGTGATCGTCCAACAAGCCTCCGATACCTTGACCGACAATATAGAGTTCATCATCTTCAAAGACTCGATACCCTACATGCTCATGAATGCCATAGATATGTAAAACTGCAGGTACACATTGAGATAAGCCCTTGGCACCGATGATGAATATTGCAGTAATAATATGCTCCGTATTCATTGCATTGTCTCTAAGACCAGAGAGTACGCTTTTCTTGATCATCCAATGGACATCATGGATTAGCTGATCATTAACCTCTAGGTGATCTATCTCCTGCAATTGGGGTTCATCCAAATCCATAAAACAATCAAGCTCCATTATATTTTGAATTATTGGATTATATGCTTGGTCATTCAATGCTAGATTTTCATAGAACTGAACGTTTATTTCAGTATCAAGTTCTACTGTCTCCGTATCATGAGAATCTTGTACTTCCTCCGGCTCTACTGCTATTTCACTTTTAGAATAGTTGTGCTCTTCTAGTTCATACTGCTTTTTGATCATCTCTACAGAGAGATCCATAGAGATATCTTTAAACCTATCATGTAGCGTCCAACAATAAATATGCGTCAATATACTTTTGTCTTCTTCGATATGAAAGTAATCAACGTACAACATCAATAGCTGATAGAAATCATTTAAATAGAGTGGTTTATTAATCTCGATATTATTAATATCCAACCACCCATGCATCAAATCCTCAAATTCTAAAAGCATATTATAGTAAACAAACATCCTCCCCAAGTTGATCTTCAAACCTAAACTCGTCGGATGTTTTTTGATCGCTTCATTCAATTGATTAAATGCCTGCTCCTGCTCATTATGCGCATTCAATACATCTACATGCAACAAAGCAAAACAAGGGTACTCTCCATACTTAGCACAAATATCCTTAACCTCATCAAGTCCAATATTACT
>CALDEO010000171.1 GCA_937942465.1 uncultured Saprospiraceae bacterium | reverse complement strand
GGACTTGCATCGTTAGATTTGATCGTAGAGACTCCGTCTTTTGTCAACAAAAGAGATGGGTGGTCTTGAGCGACTAAGCTCATAAAACTACTGAGGACCAATATTGCTATAAGAGTAAGTTTATTCACTATTTAGATTGCTTTTTTGCTCGTTATATTAGTCTTGTTATTTGCATTGCGATTGGACCTTATTTTTTCCGATCCTATTAACGTTGTGTTACTTCTATTTATTAAAGACATACCTAGGTCTAAGAGTATTTCTAGTCTCATACTATTGGTGCTTGTATACTCACACGACTTGTCGAATATGAGCTCATGCTCTCTATTGTAATGCTCGAGGTTATTGTGAGATACTTGAGTAATAGAGTAGGTGAGTGATTTATGATTTTTCCCGTTTCTTAAAGTTTCTTTCCCGTTGTACTTTTCTTGTGATATTTCTTTCCCGTTTGTATTTGTAGTTAATATGTATTTATTTTTTGCCGTTTCTGCTTTTGTCAATGTTAGCTCCGTATTTCTGATTGCATCTTTAGCTTTAACAGTTGCAGTTGACATGCCTGAAGAACAAGCAGATGGTGTCAATTCAAAAATAGATAGGATATGAGGAGCTAGTAGTTTCATTAATCGGTTAGATGGTATTTTATTATGAGAGTAAAAAAGCGGATGATCAAAGATTTATAAAATCCTGACCATCTGCAATCAACTATCTACAGTAATTTGTATGGATCACTAAACCCAATATTATTAATGACTTATTGATAAGTCAAAATATTTTATTCTTAAAATAGAGTCTTCATCTCTTGTTGTGAGCTTGTCACTTACAATGAAGCAGCTTTCGAAAATATCCTATCTATTGACACAGATAAAATCGAATACTATAGATTTTTTATTTGTTGGTTTTTCTATCAGTTTGATATAAAACACATTAAGCCTTCACAGATCTGGTTTTTCCAGAATAAATTGTTTGTTCTATAAAGTATTAATAGAGCTACAATTTATTAATGCTCAAAGGCATTTATTGCAAAGGCTTAATGGGTTTTATTTAATTATCCTTTAGGATAAAGCTTAACGTTATCTGCATAAGCATCTTCATTTGTAACACCTGACATCCAGATAGAAATCTCACCTGAGTCATTTGATTCAAATTCAGTCTTCACTAGAGTAAAGTTACCTTTACCTAGCGCATCAGCACCTACAGTTTCGCTTATCACAGTTGCTCCTAATGCATCTGCACCGTCAGCATAGTGACCGTCTAAAATCTGCATGATAAGTCTATCACCACCTTCAGCATCATCAACATCATTCTTGATAGCATATTCCCACTCAATTACGTAAGTAGTATTAGCTGATACAGTATGTGCTTGATAAGCAAATCTTGTGTTATCACTTAGGTAAACTCCTGCTGAAGTAGACATAGTCCACTTAGCACCTGCTGTTTTAGCACCAGTATCATTACCGTCATAGTCGTTGTTAGATCCATCACTTGAAGAGTTAAATGGACTTGTAGTACCATTTGTGAAACTTGAAACTTTCCAAAAATCTTGACCTTCGCTGAAATCACCATTCAATACTTCTGGTACAATTGCATCCGGCTCCTCTGGCTCTATTACTACAACTTCGTTAGTTATAGAAGATGTTTCTCCATTACCATCCTTAACGGTTAGAGTTACAGTATAGCTACCTTCACCTGGGTAAGTAGTGCTAGGTTCTTTAGATGTTGAAGACTCTCCATTTCCAAATTCCCAAGCAAATTCTGTTGCGCTTCCAGATTCATTTGCAAAAGATACTATTCTGAAATCTTCTGGATCAGTCTGTGAGTAGCTAAAAGCAGCTGTTGGAAGTGTTGCATCCGCTACAGAACCAGCCTCTGGTAAAGGAAATTCAAAATCACAAGAAGTCAGTGAGAGACACAATATGAAGACCATTGACAATAGTCCTCCGTTTTTATATGATATAAAATTCATAATAATTTTTGTTTTTTTGTTAATAATTAAAACCTAGTATCCAGGGTTCTGAGATAAGACACCATTACTAAGGTTTACCTCTCTCTGAGGTATAGGTAATAAAAGGTCAGTTGCAGAAAAAGCGAAACCGTTATTAGCAGAGAACTCTCCTAAAACACCAGCAGCTACTCCAAATCTTTGAAGATCAAAAAATCGTTGATTTTCGAAAGCTAATTCTACTCTTCTTTCAGCTAGTAATTCTTCTTTAGTAATACTACTCACTGGCGCTGTTAGACCAGCTCTATCTCTTACTTCTTGAAAAGATGCAATAGCAGCTCCATTAACGGTATTAACACCTCCTGCCATGATAGATTCTGTATGCATTAATAATACATCAGCATATCTTAAAACGATCCAGTCGTTACCAGCAAGAGTTGGATCACTTGAGTTAGGTAAGTACTTAGTTACTTGATTTTGTGTTGGTTGGATTTCATCTATTCTGTAAGATGTTTCTAATCTGTTACCAGCGCCTTCATCAAGAGCAATTTTAGCTTCTGTAGTTAGGTAGTTTACACCAGCTGTTCTACCTACTGCGTTTAACCATTCTGCTGAGAAGTTTTGACTATTATTGTTGTCATCTTGAGCATATCCTACTGCAAAGATTACTTCGTTGTTACCTTCAGAATAGAAAACATCATTAAAGTTAGACTCTAAAGAAAATTCTCCTCCTCCAACAATTGCTTCACACAATGATCTAGCGTCATCATAGTTACCTAACGTCAAGTGTACCTTAGCAAGTAGCGCTTGTGCTGCTGCTTTAGATGCTCTAGTTTTGTAGGTATTGTCTAAGCCACTTACAGCAGCATTAAGATCACTTACAATAAGATCATAAATGATAGATGGTTCTATTCTTGTAAATTGTGTTTCAGTATCTAGTGGTGCTATTACTCCATCTACTAATGGTACTGCACCATATAATCTTACAAGATTAAAGTAAGCATATGCTCTTACAAACTTTGCTTCACCTTCGAAACTTGCAGTTCTTGCAGCTGATGCAGCTCCAAGATTTTCCAATACAGTATTAGCTCTGAAAATAATATCATAACAACTCTGGTAATAATCAGTTACGATACCATTCGTTGATTCGATAGTGTAGTTTTCAAATTGAGCTGCTTCACCTTCACTACTTTTTGTTCTAGTGTTATCACTACGCATCTCTGTTAAGTAAAATTCAACTTGAACAGCGTGGTTGTCATTAGAGCTCGTAGAGTTTATCCCCTGGATAGCATCATACATACTGATTACACCAGTCTCAAGTTGTGCTTCGGTAGTATAATAACCTGAGGCACTTACTGCTGCAGTTGGGGTAGGATTTAAATAATCTTCACTACAAGACATAAATGCTGTACTGAGGATGAAAATTGATAATATATATAAATTCTTCATTTTTTATTTTTATAAATTTCGTTAAAAGAAATTTCGATTCAAATGATTAAAACTCAAGATTTACACCAACAGAGATGGTCTTCGCTATTGGAGAACCAGCTCTTTGGTATCCAAAAGTGGTAGGACTCGTTGTGTTGATTGATTCTGGATTAAATCCAGTATAACCTTCAGCCGTGTTGTAAATCAAGTTTTGACCAGAAACATATACTCTTGCAGCACTAAATTTATTTGACAATAAACTAGATCCGATGTCGTATCCTATAGTTATATTTCTCAATGAAATATAAGATGCATCTTGGATAATATCGTCTGTAAATATTTTTTGCTTGATAAATTCTTGATCAGGAGTTTCAGAAATAAAATCTTGACCACTGTTAAACTGATTGAAAATGTACTGATCTCCCATGTTTCTTACCTCAGCACCGTGGCTTCCTTGGAACATGAAACTTAGATCAAAAGCACCTACATTGAATTCATTTGTTACACTCCATACTAGATTTGGATAAGGATTACCAAGTATTGTCTTGTCATCATCATCAATCAATCCATCACCATTCAAATCTTTAACATACACATCTTGTGCTTCTGCACCGATCGGGTGGAATGGTTCTTTAAGGAATTCTACTGGAATATCTCTGTCAACTACCCATCCATAGAAAGATGATATAGGATTTCCTTCAGCATTAATCCATTCTGCAGCTCTCTTACTATCTACATTTTGAATCTGCCCGTCAGAATCAGCAAAATTTACTAAGTTGTTCGTATTTTTTGATGCAATGAACGTGGTAGTCCAGCTAAAGTCTTTACGTCTAATGTTCGTAGTTCTTAATTCTAATTCTACACCTGAGTTTTCAACCTCTCCTAAGTTAACCAATGCTTGCGTAAATCCTGTTGTTGCAGATATCGGGTTATAAAGAAGTAATTGATCACTTGTTCTTTTGTAATAATCAACAGAACCAGAAAGTACATTACCAAATAATGCAAATTCAACTCCAGGGTTTATCTCTCTTGATCTTTCCCACTTAAGTTGTGGATTGGCAATGTTCAACGCAGCAAAACCTGTTGTAACAGTACCATCAACAACTGCAGTATTAGAACCCAATAATGCATCATAAGGATAGTTATCAATAAGATTATTACCAGTAGCAAGTCTATTGTTACCTGTAAGTCCGTAACTAAATCTGAATTTTAAGTAGCTTAAAACATCATTGTCTTTTAAGAAACTTTCTTCACTAGCAACCCAACCAACTGATACGGCAGGGAAGTTACCATACTTATTATCTGTTCCAAAAACTGAACTTCCATCTCTTCTGATACTCAATGAAGCCATGTATCTATAATCATATGCATAGTTTACTCTACCAAAGAATGATAAGAAGCTATTTTGATATTCGCTAGAACCAAAACTAGAAATTGTAGTTGCAGCAGAAATTGTTTGTAATAAATCAGAATCATAACCTGTTCCTGAGATGTTACTTACTTTAGTGTCATATGTTTCAGCAGATGTACCCAATACAGAAGTAAACTCATGTAGTCCAAAGTTTTTGTCGTACGTAAGGAAGTTCTCAGCTACTAAGTGAGTTCTGTTTTGTGAAGACAAACTCAATGATGCAGCAGAGGCTCCATTTCTGTTTGACAATACTCCTTGCCATCTGTCTTGTTCCGTATTTTGGAAATCTCCAGACAATACTGATCTAAATTTAAGACCATCAGTGATTTCATATTGTAAGTAAGTACTACCGTACAATTTAAATTTATAATCATTTCTATCTCTTTCCAATACTTTTGCAGCTGGATTTGTATTAGATGTATTACTAATATCCTGCTCATCAAGTCCTTCTGCTACATTAGTGTAGTTGTCAAAGTGACGTTGTACCGCATAGTCTCCTATTTGTACATCAGGGTAGATATTTCTATCAACATATTGGATCGTATTAGCATCATGATACACAGGTAACCAGTTAGTCTGTCTTAAGATATCATGTGTAGAACCATCAAATCTTCTTCTATCTGTATAAGAAGGTGCAATACTTGCACCAAATGAAAGCTTATCGTTTACTTTAGTATTCACCTTAAGGTTAACAGAATACTTGTTAAACTCATCAGTTAATAAAACACCTTCATCTTTCAAGATACCGAACGTTGCACTGAAGTTAGTGTTCTTGTTACCACCTCTTGCTGCGAATGAGTGACTAGTAACATTACCACCGTCAAAGATTTCATCTTGCCAGCTTCTATCAACTCCAATAAGTTGCTTATATCTAGTTCTGTCTGATATTGTACCAGTTGCTGCCATCTCGGCTGCTGCCTGATCTGCTATACTAAAAGTATATGCATCACTTTTGTGAGCTTGTCTGTTACCAACATAACCATTGTAAGTAAACTTCGTCTTACCGTCCTTACCATTTTTAGTTGTAACTAAGATAACACCGTTACCACCTCTTGATCCATAAATAGCACAAGATGCAGCATCTTTTAATACCTCAAATGATTGAACATCATTCATATCAAGAGATCCTAAAAAATCGTTATCAACGATCAATCCATCTACAACGATAAGTGGAGATGAACTTGCTACCATAGATCCTGTACCTCTAATACGGATAGTAGGAGCTGAACCAGCTTCACCTTCAGTAGCTGCTATATTCACACCAGATACTTTACCTACAAGCGCTTCATCTACTCTAGCTACTGCTAGCTTATCTAAGTTCTTGTTAGTTACTTTTGAAATAGAACCAGTTAAGTGAGATTTTTTCTGAGTACCGTAACCGATAACTACAACCTCATCTAATGTTGCTCTGTCTTCTAACATTGATACATTGATAGAAGTCTCACCTGTAAGTGTTAACTCCTGCGTCAAATAACCGATGTAACTGTATTGTAATACATCTCCAGCGTTGGCATTGATAGTGTATTTACCGTCAAAGTCAGAAATAGTACCATTGTTACTATCCTTTACTGTGATGTTAACTCCAATAAGAGGAGATCCACTCTCATCAGTCACCATACCTGAGTAGGCGGCTACAGCTGAGATTGTATTGTTGTCTATTGTATTGGCTTGCGCTTGCGCAAATCCCAAAAGTGCTATCATAAACACCATCGAGCTGCGAAGGATCGTATTAATAGACTTTTTAAAATGTAATGAATTGGATTTCATATGGAAATAATTAGTTTTAAAGTTCTTTAAGTCTTCATTATGAAGGATTAAAATTTTTAAAAGCAAAAGACCATAAAACATGTTTCACCACGAGGCGTTAGATGTATAGTCTTTAATCATTCCATCTAAGTATTGGCGTACTTGATGGTTTGTCTTTTAAATTGAATTGTAGAGCGGATTAGCAGTCTTTATGCTAGTCCGTTTTTTAGCTAGTGTTATGGTCTAGTATCATATTTATAGTTGCTTTTATTTGTAATAAGTTTATTTACTTTTTTCTTTACTGAACTCTAATACATCCTTTAAGTGATTATTCATAAATAGACGTGCATTTGCTACATCTCTATCTATAATACAGTTCAGGATATCCTTGTGCTCTTGTATTGTTCTCTGGTTGCTAGCCTCACCACATACTTTAAAGTCTACATGGGTTTTTACAATATCTGGAGTGATGATTAGCATTAAAGACTTGAGTACTTTGTTTTTGCTTGCTTCAGCTATCTTTATATGGAATAGTAAGTCTTCTTCAACAGCAGGCAATCCTTGGTTGATCTTATCTTCGTATGCTTCAAGCGCTTTAGTAAGAGCGATGATATCATCTGCTGTTCTTCTCTCTGCAGCTTTTGCCGCTCCTTCTATCTCTAAAAGGACTCTAGTTTCTACTAATGATTGAAAGTCTGTTTCCTCGATTTCTAATACATCGGATATTAAACCTTCTAATGCTGCAATACCAAGACCAGCGATAAATGTCCCT
>CALDEO010000170.1 GCA_937942465.1 uncultured Saprospiraceae bacterium | reverse complement strand
ACCAGATAAGCTTAATCTTTAGCTGCGATGATTTCACTCAACACTTCTGCATCGAAGTACTTGTCTAGTATGACTTTAATAACCCCCATAAGCGGCAATGCTAGTATTACACCTACAATACCCCATATTTTTGCTAGACTCAACATGACAATTATAATAATGAAAGGGTTGATGTTTATTTGATCACCTACAATCTTGGGTGTTATAAAATTGCCCTCAATCTGCTGAATAACTAAAAAGCCTAAAACGATAAATAATGGTTGCTCCATACTATCAGAAGTAAGCATACTATAGGAAAATGGCAATAGTAATCCAATAGCAGAACCTACGTAGGGAATCAATGTCAATACGCCTATGATGACGGCCCACATGATCGCATAATCAAGACCTACGATCAGCAGCAATGCCCCATTCATAAGTGCGACGATGACCATCACATAGAATAACCCCTTGACGTACCCTCTTAATACCTCAGGAATACCTACTGCCATAGCTCTAAAACTCTCTCTTGTAGTCTTAGCTAATGGTCTTACGATCGTATCTCTGAGATCTTGATAATATGCACCTAAGAAGTATGCAAATAAAATAGCTGTGAATAAAGTAAATAGAGCACTGGAACCGTCTACCAACATCAACTGCAACACTGACTGCACTCCAGAAACCACCCCACTTATCTGCTGAGTAAGCATATCTTCATTGACATAATTACCAATAAGGGCATTCTGACTGAGCCTCTTAGATAGACTACTTACTTGCGTACTTATCGTGTCTGTATCGATATCAATATTAGTCACGATAGAGTCAAGATGACCCACTAGAAAAAATAATGGAACACTCAATAGTGCTAGAACCGAAGCGATACATGCAACGAATGAAACGATGTATGATTTTAGTAGCTTCTGCACTCTGACAACTGCCGGATGCAATAGAATAGCAAACAGTCCCGCTAGAAGTAATGGCACCAAAATAAATTGGGCATAAATCATAATGATCACTGTCATTATCATAATACCCATCGTATAAAATGTGTCTCTCGTTATAGTCATATTACTGTTTGTTATCTCTAATCCGGGGAACCGCAGAGTTGTTTAAAAACCTAGACACTTCTGAATGACCATGTGCCTCTTCCTTGGTAATAAGATAGCCTTTTTTTTGATCTTTACATTCTATTAAAGCTAGCATGTTTTCGTCGCTATCTCCATCTAGATCTTTAAACAATTTAATGTCTATTACTTTAAAGTCGTTGGATGTGTATACACCACTGCTCTGCTTATCAATAAGACGATCATCCGAATATATAAAAGTGGATAAATATCCAGCCGATCTTAATTCTTCAATGGCCTCGGCCATCTGTTTATTTTGAGGTATTAATTTCATAATTAGTATTTTTCTTAAGTGTGAATAGTAAATCCAATGACCCCTTATAGATCTGAGGTTATCGGACTATTAGGGCGAGATTTTAGCATATTCTTAAAAATGGGAAACACTATAAAACTGCTCAACATACCTAGTACAAAAATCTCTACGAATAATACTAAAGAAATCATGAACATCTCAGAGGCAGTACTTGCTGTGAGATTAAACTTCTGAATGGCATAATCATTATTTATAACGAACAGACCTGCGTTGACTAGTCCTACTATTGCGCCACCAATAGCACTTATCTTGGCACCTCCTACAAGGTAATTACCAAAGAAGCCTCCTACATAGTCAGATTTAATAAGGTCTTGGTAATACCATATTAATACTGCTATAAGAGCAATGTATTTTAAATATTTGAGGGGGGATGCTCCATAAGCACCTTGTATGCTTAAAAAAGCCAAAATTAAAGACATTATCACCCCCGCGATAAGTCCAGATTTAATGGGTTTCATCTTTATATTGTATTTTATTGTTTGTTAAATTACGAGCTATTACGTTGTCAACTTTAAAGTCTAGTGCTGTGGACTTAGCACCTTACTTTTCCATGCATCTAGCATCCAACTTTTCTTCTCAATCTCTCCGAGAAAGCCAGCGATCAAGTCGATGGTACCCTCGTCATTGACTCCACCTGCCTCATGTAAGACACCCCTCATGATGAGTATGAGTTCTCTATGGTTTTCTAGTATAGTTTTGACCATTTGGTCGTCTTCCATTTGACTTTTGGCTTCATCTATTTTGGATTTCTCCAAATAAGCAGACATACTACTCAATGGTCTATGTCGCAAAGTCAATATCCTTTCTGCTATATCGTCAATTCTTATTTTAGCATCATTGTACAATTCCTCAAATACTCTGTGGAGTTCAAAGAAATTCTGACCTTCTACATTCCAATGAAAGGCTCGAAGGTTTTGATAATATACTTGATAGTTAGACAGTAGTAAATTGAGTCCGTCTACAACTGGTTTTAAGTTTTTAGATTGTATTCCTAGGTAGTTCATGTTTTAATATTTTTTATGAAATAATGATTGGTCTCTGCGCATGGAGCAATAGACTATTCGTATTCATATCCGTGAACAATCTACTCCATGCATTGGTATCAAAATTTTGAAAGCTTATCCAGTCTGGATTATGCAATTCTATTTCATTTTGAATATATTCCTTTTGATTTTCGCTGGGCAAAAAGCCGATTGATCCATTAAATGTCTTCATATCGATTGGAGAGTTTTCGATAAAAGATCTTAGTTGATTTTTGCCACCATCTCCGTCAATCAGAAACTTAAGATCTAAGCTCAATTGCTCACTTATAGCGATAATGTTACTGAGATCATACCCTCCATTGAGTGGAGACACTACATGAAGTAATGTTTCTGGTTTTTTGTATTTATAATTTTTAGGGATATTCAAAGCTGGCTTATTGGACTCCTTGGATATGGTAGTCTCTAGCGTACCCAACATTTCATTTAAGTAGCTATCCTCATTACGTAAGTTAACTGCCCAAAATAGTACATCCTTGGCTTCTTCATCAGCTAGTACTTTTTCTGTTAAAAGTCCATAATCTAAGTCAAATGAGACATTGGAGTAGACTGATTTTAAATCATTGACAATAGTCATGAGTTTCTCTTCTGTCATAGCATACATATCAACTCCCGCTGAGACTGGATCAGTTGAAGCAGCTGGAGTTACCCCTGCGGAAGCCAAACTATATGGAGTTGCAAGTGATTGTGCTGCTACAAACTGTACTGGAATATCAAAATCTAGTCCTAGTCTGACGCAGTAATCGAGGTAATGATCTAGTTCTGCATCTATTAATTGTATCGTTGAAAGGATCTTTTTTCTCATAGTGTCTATTTTGCTTGTAAGACTACTTATGAGTGATGGATGTTCGATTATACCTTGCAATACGAATGAAAGCCATTGCTTATAAAACAAAAAAAAGAGGCTGCCCACATCACGGAGACAACCTCTTTGTATTTATTAGTATGAACTAAATTTTCTAATTTTTCAATACAATCAGCTTTTTGTTGATTAACTGACCATCTAACGTTATCTGCACAGTGTATACACCGTTGACAATGTCATGTACATCAAGACCGACAATCTGCTCTCCAGCCTTAAGTACTTGCTGTACTGCATTCTGACGAACAAGCTTACCACTTGCATCCAAGATATCTACTTGAATATTACCTGTTTGAGCCATATTGAACTCTAGGAATATCTCATTGATAGCCGGGTTAGGTGATAATTTGATATCTGTATCTCTGATAGTCTTTTCAACATTCAATCTAACGACATCGCTGTATGCATAGTTGCCATCAAAATCTACTTGCTTCAATCTATAGTAGTAGTTGCCCGCCACTGTAATATCGAAATCTCTATGGATATAATCATTTAAATCCTTAGGTGCATCTGTAGCTTCAACAATCGCTATACTAGTGTATGTATCCTCTAACTCAAGTCTTCTCTCTACAACGAAGTGATCGTTATTGATCTCATTGGCAGTAGTCCACTCAATAAGATGATGATCATCTACACTTTTAGCAGTAAAGCTGACCCAATCCAATGGAAGGATACCTTCTATAAATCCTGCATCAATGTTAGGTATACTATCACCTGGCATCAAGTAGTACATATCTGTTGTCAAATAACCGAAGCTATGATCAACATCACTATCCATGGCCTCATCTGACCCCATGTTACCATCTGTCGGAGCGAATCCTGCAGGTGGTGTAAAGCTTAAGTAATATCCTTCTTGTGCTAAGTAACCGATGTTATATCTACCCTGAGCATCTGTAACATCTTGCCCTACAATTGTACCTGATGCATCATAAGCTCTCACTTGTACACCTGGTATTGGTTGCTCCGAAGGATCTTGCATACCGTTAGAGTTTTCATCATGCCATGCACGATCTCCTACTTGTGCCATTGGGTAGTATCCATGACCTAAGTCACACTTAGATTGACTACTTAACAATGTGAATGCACTTGTTGTACCTGATCCATTGGCATTAGTGACATCACTATCGATAGTGTCATCGTTACCAATATTGGCCCTAGCCGGTACTAAACCATATGGAGGCAATATCACCTCTACGTAGTATGTACCCGGAGCTGCACAGAACTTGTAATATCCATCTTCTGACGCTGCACCAGGCTTATTGCCAGTCAACATTGTCTCATAGAATACCCAATTTCCGAGTTCATTCAATCTGTATAAGTTTACTGTGATACCATTGATACCATTTTCAGTAGTCTCTCTTATGTCATTTTCATTAACGTCATACCATACCGTCTCACCGATCTTAGCACATCTGTAGAATCCTGCATCCCAGTCAAGGTCATCCTCACCAGAATCTAAGTATGTATATGGTGTAGTATTCACACCATTACTGTTGTCTATGTCACTATCTAGAGCATCGTTGATACCATTGTTATCAAATGTAGCATCGTATCCTGCTGGTGTGAAGTATTGTAAGTAGTAGCTACCTGGGTAGATATCTTCAATAATCCACTCTCCATTGATATCTGTAGTTGCAGTACCTTGTACTACACCCATAAGATCTATCAAGTTAATCACTACACCTTCAATACCAGGCTCTCCTATGTCTTGGACACCATTACCATCGATATCTTCCCATACGAAGTCTCCAATACTAGCAAGAATTAATAATCCAGCATCTATCGTACTGTCTTGCATAGCAGCTATCGGTCTACACGGTATTCTACCTGTGAGATCTACATCTGAGTCAATCGTATCATCAAAGTCTACATCTTGGAATGTCCAAGCACAACCTCTTGGTAATGAATCATCATCAAATAACAGATAGTAGAATCCTGGTTGTACATCTACAAACTGGTAGAATCCTTCAGAGTCTGTCACTTGTGTTTCTATAATATTGTCATTACAATCTCTAAGAGTCACTACTACGCCTTCAACGCCTGGCTCAAAGAAGTCTTGAATACCATTACCATTGATGTCTTTCCATACATAATCTCCTAGCTTACTTGCAGCAGATATCTTAGCAGGATCAGAGTCATCCTCATCATCATTGCTTGATACATT
>CALDEO010000169.1 GCA_937942465.1 uncultured Saprospiraceae bacterium | reverse complement strand
ATCAGCAAAACTATCAATATCTAGAAGTGATATATCGTTGCCATTCAAATCTTCTGAGCTTGTAATCTCAGCTATGTTGATCAATGCATCAAAATCTGTAACGTCGGTT
Organism: uncultured Saprospiraceae bacterium; assembly: GCA_937942465.1. Classification (GTDB taxonomy): domain Bacteria; phylum Bacteroidota; class Bacteroidia; order Chitinophagales; family Saprospiraceae; genus JAHDGW01. The sequence goes on along the minus strand of CALDEO010000169.1, from coordinate 16,274 downwards.
ACATCAAGTTGAATAGGTACACTGATCGTGTCACCTTGCATTAATGTCTCTGTAATCAGATATTCGTAATAGCCAGAAACAGCATTTAATTGCCATCTTGGGTCATTCGTCATATTGAACGCATATGCAGCTGGTACATAGTCCGTTATCAATATATTAGTAGCTGCTACATCACCTTGGTTTATCACCAATATGTCGAATGTAATCATATCTCCTAATTGAGCGGCGATTGTGTTATTTAGTGTTTTGGCTAGAGCCAAATCAAAAACAATAACATCTGCACCATCATGATCATCTTCATCAGCAGGGTTATCTATTTCATTATCTATGTTATCATCATTATCTGGGTCCGTATCAGCTTCACTATCTATATCACTAGGAGGATCGTTAGTAGTATCTTGATCATCATCAGAGCTCGTAATTTCTACAAAATTATCCAAATCCATATCCATAGCTCCAGGCTGGACTATTAGTTCTACCGAAATAGTGTGACTTGTGTTAGGCAATAATGGACCAGCATATGTATTGATAGCGATACCACTACTTACACTTGTCCAACCGTTAGGGTCTGTAGGACTGAGTCTAAAGCCAGCATTGATATAATCTATGATTTCAATATTGTAAACAGGTACATTACCTTGATTGTATATTATCATATCAAAATTAGCAGTTTGTCCAACTTGGAAAGGGCCACTAATTCCTGTAAATAATTTTCTAATGGCTAAATCATAAATATCTAACACTGCTATATCATGATCATCTTCATCGCTAGGATTAGTGATCTCATCGTCAATAGGTAGACCATCGTTATCTGGGTCAGTATCGGGTGTACTATCTACGTCAATAACTTGATTGTCTTCAGTATCTTCAAAAGAAGCTACCTCCGCAGGGTTATAATATGCATCTGTAGCATCACACTCTGTCAATACCAAAAACGCAGTAACAGTAGCACTGCTAGCAGGATTAATAACTCCAGCGTATGTAGTGGTAATATCTCCATTGCTCAATGTCCAAGTTGTATTAAGACTCGCGTCAAAAGTAAGACCACATGGGAGGTAATCGATAATTGTGACGTTAGAAACATCAGTATTCCCTTGATTAAATACTTCTATTTCGTATTCGATGACATCTCCATACTTATAGCCTGCAGTCGTAACAATTGTTTTTCTTAATGCAATATCATAAAATGCAACATCAGGACATATCGTATCCAATAAGTCAACAAGGCCATCTCCTGTAACATCTAGTAAGGCCTCATTAAAAAAGCCTTCATTTGCGACAGGATTCGCTCCCCCATTTGATCCACATGCGTTATATTCATTATCACCAGTCGCATCTGATAGACTAATACTCACATCTACTACCAGAGTAAATGTATGTACTGCACCTCCTACAATTGTCTGAGAACTAGCGAGTATCCAGTTGGTATTAGAAGCATCTAAAGCTCCAGACAAACCAATATCACTTGTAAAATTAGCTGATAAGATCGTGGCATCATCATCAAAGCTAGGAGAATCAGATAAACTGTACTCTCCATCTGTGCCACCAATATTGCCGACCACTATTTGATACGACAGTGCCATAGTCCCGTCGGGGTTGGTAACAGATTCGACGAAAGTCTTATCTAAGGTAATAATAGGTACATCGGCACAAGCTTCAGCATTAACATCTACAATACCGTCATTATTGGTATCCAATGTTGCTGTATTAAATAGACCCTGACCTGAGGTAGGATCCATGCCGTCAGCTCCACCACAAAGTGTATACTCATTATCACCAGGCATCATACGCTGATTGCTTGTATGTATACCAGATGTGTCTGACTCTACAAAAAACCAACTAGAGCTACTAGCCGATGGATCTAATTTTAAGGGAATAGCCTCCGCATGCACAATGTTGTGCATGATGATTGTAACAAAAACAAGTAATATGCATAAAGCATAGGAATTGTACTTAGAGAAAATACTTCTCATACCTAAATATTTAATATACGATTATAAATAATACTACCACTAATGCTGCCTAAGGCAGCGTACTTGAAAGAGACTTGGGACAAATGTAGTAAACATTTAACACATTACAAATTAAATACATTTATAAAATGCTTAAATACAGTATTTTAAACATTATGTTAATATTTAATGTGTTTAAATCGAAAATAAAAAGCCCTGACAAAACTTAATTTGTCAGGGCTTCCTTAAAGATTATTTATAAATATTCGATATACTCTAATCGTCTAGATCAATACATACATCAAATACGATATTATATGTATCTACTTTGGCGGGAGTGATACCCTGATCATCTGCCAATGGAATAATATTAGTGATCGGTAGCGTCCCTCCAGCATTGCCTACTGCATCTGAAGTGAAGGAAATAGCCATGATCGTAAAGTCATCGTCAAATGCAGGTTCATCATTTAAGTCATACATCCCATCTGCACCACCAAGATTAGAAACTAGTATTTCATAGGTAGTCGTATAACAGTTTGCTGATGTCTGCACATTAGAAATATGATTTTTTTCTAGTAACAAGAAAGGTAAGTCTGTACATACTGTATCTAGGACTTCAGGGTTACCATCGTTATTGGTATCTAAGAGTGCCTCATTGAACAATCCATTATTGGCTGAAGGATTATTACCAGCTCCACCGCCACAAGCATTATATGTATCATCACCTACCACACCATCTGTAAGATCTAACTCAAGCTCAATGACCACGGTATATGAATGTACCACTCCAGAAGAAATCGAAACATCATCTGATAAGCTATAAGGTATCGCATTAAGTGTACCAGCAAGCCCTACAGTACTCGTATAACTTGCATTAAGTATTACAATATCATCTTCAAACTGTGGACTATCTATTAAATCATATAATCCGTCAGCACCACCAATGTTTTCTACATCGATCGTGTAAGTCACGGTGTAACTTCCACTGGTATTTTGAGTCATCGAAGCTAGTGACTTCTCCATCACGAGGTATGGTAAGTCTGTACATACCGTGTCCTGCTCATCAGCAAGTCCATCATCATTGACATCTAATAATGCCTCGTTAAACAAACCTTGTCCAGATACTGGGTCTCCTCCCCCTGCTCCACCGCAGGCCATATATGTATCATCTCCACTTGTACCATCCTCTAAGTCCATGGACAATTGCACTTGTAGTGTATATATATCGGTAGTCCCTGCCGCAATACTCTGATCGCTTGCCAAAGTCCATGGCAACATAGTCACATCTAATGTACCTCCAGCAGTTGTAGTTGCAGTAAATGAAGCATTGAGTATACTAATATCATCATCATACTGTGGGCTATCCATTACATTATATTGTCCGGTTGCCCCACCTACATTGACTACACTGATTGTGTATGTAAGTGTAAAAGTCCCATCTAGATTGTCTACCACTCCCACAAACTCCTTGTCAAGAGTCAAATAAGGTACATCCGTACATGTAGAATCCATCTGATCAGGTACTCCATCATTATCAACATCCAGAGATGCAGTATTGAACAAACCCTGACCTGACGTAGGATCAGTACCACCTGTACCGCCACCACAAGTACTATAGATATTGTCGCCTGTAGGCATCATCCGAGGAGCAATAGTATCGCTGCTATTAGTCCATAATAAGGTATTCTTTTTCAATAAAATTGACTCCATCAAAGGTATATAATGTAGGGACTCGCTCATCCCAACATGTGATGATGAGCTTTTAACTTCATCAACTACCAAATGATTTTCACTAATCGTATTATAACTAGCATAACTCATAGTCATAACACAAATACAAAGCAAGGTGCTCAGACACCTCTTAAATAACACTCCTTCTAACATTTTAAAAATATTTAATATCAATAGTTAACAAATTGTATTCGTTGGTTATTACCAAATACGATCATCATAGCCACATATCTCTAAGCTTATACGTTATGAACAGTCAATATAAACACAGGCCATAGCTGGTGCTATTGCTGCATTTTATGACTTGAATCATACTGTACAATCCTAAAAGTTATGAAACTATATTAACCAAAAATGGTATAATACAATCAAACTCAGGTTTCTACTTTACTTGGGGGTAATCTTTATATTACTAAACTTCCTTTATCATAACTCTATACATACACCAAATGTAATGGTGTAGGTATCTACGGACATAGCATTGATCTCTTGATCGTCTGCTAGGTTATATGTTGTACTTATCGGTAACATCCCTCCTGCATTATTAGTAGCTGTGGACGTATAGACCACATTGATCACTTCAAAGTCATCATCAAAGGCAGGATCGTCATTGAGGTCATATGACCCCATCGCTCCACCAATATTACTAACATTGATCTGATACACTACATCGTAACAATTGGCCGTTGTCTGCGTACTAGATAGATGTATTTTTTCTAATAGTAAATAAGGCAAGTCTACACATGCTGTATCCATTATTTCATCAAAAGGACCGTTAAGTTCTTGTAGCGTTGCTTGATTAAACAATCCTTGACCAGCTGCAGGTTCAGCACCACTGCCACCACCACAAGAGCTGTACTCCTGATCGCCGCTGCTAGTGCTTGTAAGATCTAACTCAACATCTACTGTAACAGTGTATGTATCGGTACTGCCATTGGCAAGGTTAACATTAGTAGCTAATATCCAATCCGTATCACTCGGATCGAGCATACCTGTAAGTCCATTGGTACTTGTATAATTACTACTCAATATTGTGATATCATCGTCATAGTCAGGATTATCTACTAAATCATAATCAGTAGGTCCTGTACCAATATTTTGAACTATAATTTCATAAACGATTTGGTATTGATTGCCTTCAACCTGAGTCTTTGAGACGAATACTTTAGTCATATCCAATCTAGCAACACAATGAGCAGGCGATATAATATTAAGTGTATCTATACAACCTCCATTGGTAAATGACGCAACAACGTTATTCATGCTTGCGTCAGCAACTCCCATAAAACTAACTTGCTGAGGTGAGGTAGTCGTCTCAGTAACTGTGATCGTCTGCACAGACCCAAGGTATGTAACTTCGATCATCTCACTCTCAGGAGCATGCGTCCACGAAACGTCTAATGTAAAGCTAAATGCATCCAAGACACAATCTGTTTGATTTGCCAATGCTATATCTATACTGCAACCCAGCTCGAAGTTGTCCATTGGTTTTTGAGTAGCAACTTCATCAGTAACACATGCTATATTTGTGATAAAATCTACATCTTCTGACGGGATTGAAATCAACTCTGTCTGATAACAAACCAAAATAGTCTCCCCAACCTCAAAAGTCTCAGGAAAATCCCATCCGTCAACATCTAATGGGTAAGCACTATCAGGAGCTCCATCATCCGTAATATCTACCTCTACCCCATTGTATAGATAAGAAGTTGAATTGTCAACATAAGCATAATTAAGATCCAATGTATCAATGACATTGATATCATCCATGGGGTATGCTAGTTTACCAACATTCTTGACACATACGCAGTACTCCATTATATCGTTTAGATTGAGTAATCCGTCATCATTTGCATCAAATACAATATTACTTGATTTGGCTGCTTCAAAGCCTATACCATTAGTCAAGCCTGTACCTACATCAATCGCTGGGCTACCACCTGATGCCGTATTGGGGTCTTGCCCCCACACTGCGGCTATCTTGGCATCGCTGCCATCGCAAACCCATACAGACATACCTGTTTGGTCTCCGTCACTATCATATAATTTTGTTGATTCGTACTCATCTAAGGAGAGCGACTGATCGTACATATTGCCAAAAATATCGGTCAATGCTCCACCATCACCGTTATAATCTATGCATATTGTAATAGCGCCATTGAAAGTACTTCCTTGTGGGTATATTGGTGTCACCCATATCGGTGATGAGTTTTCACTACTACCAGTAGCGGTAGGATCTTGCCCCGCTGCCCATCCAGAACCTAAGAGTTGCCCCGTAAGTGCCGATTCCGGAAGTAAGGTATATCCCCAATCATTGGTTTTATTGCCACTCATGCCATTGTCATCACAACCCGCTGATACCTCAGGAGCAGAGTCAATTGTGGCCAGAGCAAAGAAATTATCATTTGAAAAGAATTTGCTACCCGTAAGATTAGGTACCGGTACATATGCAGAAGACATTGCAGCAACGGTAATGGGTGTTTGCAAACCCAAACCATATGCGATCCAATCTACAGAAATAGCAGAAGCCGAAGGATTATATAAATGAATCAATGTCTCCGAGCTACTTGGTGTACTTACAGGATTAACATATGAATTGTACAACATTTCATCACCACTCAATTTAAAAAACCTTGCTTCAAATAGATCGCAAGGGTCTCCAGTAAGTAATGTTGTAGCTACAGGCATTGATGCACTTATTTTAGCACCTAGAAGTACCCCACCGTTGATGAGATAGTTTTCACCTTGATTTAACGTAACCATTGTTTCATATATCCCATCTGCATTACTGTCAATGCTTAGGACCGTGTTATCCGAACCTGCTTGAATAAAGGCTCCTACATAATCGAACATTTCATACACATCCGCATTCTCCCCTACTGGGAATGTAAAATCAGATGCATACTCATCTACTGATAATACAGCAGTACCTCCTGCAAGTAGCGTATTAGGACCAGTAGCCCATGTCGCTGCAGTCATTAGTATATTATTACTAGATAATAACTTATCCATAGCATCCTTCTCAACAGTACCCGCAGTATTAGGAACATTGACTGCCATGCTCAATACGATCACGTCACCTTTACTAAAAACATCTAAAGGGTAACCTGGTGCGACTCCGTTAGCAGGATCACCATCTCCCCAGATCTCTGTAGTAGGCTGTGTAATACTTATTGTTGGATCAAATTCATAGCCATCCTCCCACTGATCATAATATATGACCGTGTTTTCAGCTAGGATATTAATAGAAACGTACTTATTTATTGGATTGGTAATGTTGTATACATCGTACGCAGGATTCTGACAATTGGACACAAAGCAGCCGTTGTTGATCCCAGGAAACAATGTTAAAAACATTTCCTGAGCTAAATCCTCTTGATAAGGAATAAAGTACGTCTGACGTACTGCGTTGTTAACGCATGTTTGACCTCTAAGACCTTGACTACAGAACACAACAAGGAGCACCACTAAGAACAGGAGCCCTTTCCCTTCATATCTAATCATAACACCAATTATTTATACAAACCAATAGCTACAAACAGTAACATTCCCTTCATTTTGCAAAACATACTTTCCCTTTAAAAGCACATTAAACACTATTAGCTAACACAATATAAACAAAATACTTAATATATAAATATCTATAATGTATGAATATATGTAGATCACACTATTAATCCATAAGTTGCTCTTATTTGTACTTATTTGTACTTTAACAACGGTATTACAAACAAAAAAGGAGGATAGCCGCAAAACTATCCTCCAAAACAAGGTCGTTAAATAAATTAAAAATTATCGTAACACAATCATTTTAATTGATTGCTTAGTCCCATTTGCTAATTGGAGTTCTACATAGAACAATCCATTAGAATTAATTTCGCTTTGGTGAATTTTCATTGAATTTTCACCAGCGCCATATTCAGCAGTTTTTTGATAAACTACTTTTGCATTACTATCAAAAATACTTACTTGAACTTCTTGAGCTGTAGGTATTCTGAAAGCTATCGTCGTATACTCACTCCACGGATTCGGTTCATTCTGGAATACTCTAAATGAACTTTCAATCGTATTTTCAAGTATCACATCTACAATGTTCAATTCTTGATCATATAATTCCGAATGAAGTTCATCGTTCGTAAGTTGTATTAGCTCAGAGCTAATATTTTCAGTACCTCCAATCTTAAGAACAACATCTCCAGTTTTGATTTCAATCAAATTTTGACTTGAGATACTTATCATAAGCTTTCCATTTCTGTAAGTCCAATGCGCATCATTTACATCAAACAAGTCTGAAGTGACATTGAAGATGTTTGAATTATACGGCATTTGTAATTCCAATTGTAAACCATAAGATTTCACATTACTCATAGATGTAAATGATATAAGTCCATCACTGAGATCAGCCGTTGAGAATTGTATCGTTCTATTTGATCTAGATTCGGCCGTAGGACCTACTAAGTCATCATTAGTCCAACTACTATTGACATCACCAATCTTAACACCTACAAAGTCAGCCGTCAAGTCACCTAAGAAAGGATCAATCGGTAGAGACTCATTAAAGTCTTGATCTAATGGATCATCATTCGTATCAAACTGATAGTCTTGATCCAATAATCTCCAAGATTCGTTATTTGGAAATTCTGGTAAAATCCCTAAAAGCACTTTTCTTAATTCGATAAGATCAATACCTGTTATCGACTTAGAGTTATTGATATCGGCAGCAATATGCTTGTATGGAGAATCTAACTCCCCTATACCCAAGATATGTCTCTGTATCATTATTAAATCCAATGTACTTACTCCTTCAAGTATATCAGTGTCTCTTTCAGCTTGTACCATATATACTCCACCTGTTTCCATTACGGGGAATGCATATACACCAAAATCATCTGTCATGATAGGCTCAAATCCGCTACCTTCTAGCGTGATTTTTACATTATTAACTTGTTGATTGTTCTCAGTAAGAACCAAACCTTCTACTGTTCCTTCTGTAATTCCATTTGGACAGAATCCATTAGGATCTAAGAATGTAAACCCTGTCTTACAAAGACTTGCATTACCCGCTTGATCAACTGCGATAACATTAATCGATGTAAACGAACTTAAATCATCACAATCCAAATTCAAGAACTCTAAAGTATCAGGCGGAGCATTATCAAATTCTATTGTAAAGAATAACTGAATATCAACTGAATCTGTCTGATCATCACTTAATGCACATACATGCTGCAATGGGAACAATGTAACCATCTGATCATCATCAATATCAAAAATTAACTTCTTACACTCAAATACAGGTGCAATAGTATCTTTCTGTACCGTCACTACGTACTGATGAGAAGATGACAATCCACATATATCTGTTGCCAAGATAGTCACTGTAGTAACTCCTACAGGATATATACCTGATGCATCAGGACCAATATTAGTAGTCGCAAATGGCGAATCATTGGTAACTGTCACATCATTACAGTCTGTAACTGTAGCTGGTAACAATAACTCATTGTCTTCACATTGAACTGTAATATCTACAGGACCTACGATTACTGGAGCAATTGTATCTATAACTATTAGGATTTGTTCGAATGTGAACATTCCTGCGTTTGCATTATTTTCATCTAACTGACATAGGTCAACAATTGTAAATGTTCTAACAATCGTATCCAAAGCACAGTTGCCGTTTGGAGTAGAATCGAAATCTACGAAATCTACCGTAATCATTGAGCAATCTAAGCCCGTATCATCAATTACTACTTGACCATTAGGCAAGTCCTCTGGAGCTATACTAGAGCAATCCGATATCATGAATGTATCTTGAGGGAATGTAATATTCGCTAACGTTAAAGGATTGACAGGATCACTTATTGTGATAACCTGACTACAAGGTATTGTTGTACCATTAACTGTATTAGTCGCTGTGAATGTTCTTACAATTACACCGGCGTTACATGCATTGATATCTGAAACTACGGTCTCTTGTATTGTATAAACTGCACAAGTATTATTTATTGTCATGACACCAAATACTGATAAATCACTTATATCAGTCGTACATGCTATCGTAATATCACTAGGACATGTAACAGCAGGATTATCATTATCTGTCACTGTTATGATAGACGTACATGTAGTTGTATTTCCATTATCATCAGTCACCGTTACTACTACTGTATTATCTCCAAGATCAGTACAATCAAACGTGTTTTCTGAAAGACTCAAAGAAACTGATCCAGTACAACCCGCAAGGCTGCCATTATCAACTAATGAAGGATTAACTACAACCATTGAGTTATTGCCTATCGCTACTGTGATATCTTGAACAATACACAACGGTGGTGTATCATCTATCACAGTTATTGAAGTTGTACAAGTAGTCGTATTACCACCATTATCTGTTACAATTACAGTCACTGTATTGATACCTACATTGGTACAATCTAGTGTTGTAGGGTTAGCCTCATAACTCACTATCGAACCACAGTCATCTGTACTTCCATTGTCTAATGCTGCTGCATCGATCGTAAATGTGGTACCATTGACTACATTCACTGTAAGATCTTGCAATACACATACTGGTGCTGTTTCATCAGTTACAGTCACTATTGCTGAGCAAGTAGTTGTATTACCGTTTTGATCAGTTACTGTGATTGCAACTGTATTCTCACCTATATCATTACAAGCAAAGAAACTAGGAACTACTGACAATGTAACGTCACCATTACATCCTGCCGAACTTCCATTATTTAAATCATCTCCTGTAATATCAACCTGTCCAGTAGCATCTAGTGTCACAGTTATATCCATAACATTACATACTGGAGCCGCTACATCTTCTACTGTTACAGTAGCTTGACATGTACTTGTATTTCCACTATCATCAGTCACTGTTATTGTAACTGTATTATCACCTATTTGACTACAGTCAAATGCAACTGGTGTAGATGTGAATGATACTATAGTACCACATGCATCCGTACTTCCATTATCAAGTGATCCAGCATCTACAACTACCATATTATCGGCACCTATACTTACTGTTATATCCTGTAGTACACATACTGGAGCTACAGCATCTACAACAGTAACCGTCGTAGTACAAGTAGTCGTATTGCCACTTAAATCAGTCACTGTTACGGTCACTGTGTTGACACCAATATCAGAACAACCAAATGTCCCAGGCACAACTGTGAATGTAAGGTCACTATCTTCGCCACATGAGTCTGTGCTACCATTATTAAGTACACTAGCATCTAAAGTCATTACGGCAAGGTCATCTACTTGTATCGTCACATCAGCTAACATACAAACTGGTGCTACCTCATCGATTACTGTAACTGTTGCCGTTGCTGTACAAGTATTACCTGTTGCATCAGTTACTGTAACTACTACCGTGTTATCACCTATATTATCACAATCAAATACACTAGGATTAACATCTAGAGTTAAATCATTGCTACATGCATCTGTACTTCCAGCATTAAGATCAGCTCCTTGTATCGTTATCTGATCATTAACAAGAGTTACGGTTAAATTCTGAACGTTACACTCTGGAGCCGTAATATCAGCTACAATAACATCTACTGTACATGTAGCACTATTGCCACAGATATCAGTAACTGTATACATAACATTGGTCGTACCTACAGGATATGATCCTGATGCAGCACCTATATTGCTTGTCGCAAATGTCGAATTATTAATAACTGTGTAACTAGAAATACAATCTTCTACAACAACTGGTATTGCGACCACTAAGTCTGCATTACAAGTACCTAGTACTGCATTACCCATGATAGGTCCTGCAGGACAAGTAACAATTGGAGTTGCTTGATTAAGTAATTCTATTGTTTGCACAAATGTACAGTTTAGAGGATTTGTACCACAGTTAAATGTTACAGTCCAAGTTCTAGTTACACTTGTACAATTGTTTGCTGTATTTGTATTTGTTACATCTACAAAGTTTGTAGTGAAGTCAGTACATACACAATCCGTAGCGACAGTTGGCATACTATTAAGTATTACCGGATCAAGATTGGCATTACAAGTAGCCACTTGAATATTCGCTGCTGGGAATGTAATACAGTCCTTAGGGTCTGTACATATATCTACATCGTTATTATCTTGTACTTCTACTGTTGTAGAACAGAATGACGTATTACCATTGGCATCAGTCACCCATAGATCGACATCTTGAACACCAATGTCTAAACAGCTAAATGTGATCTTATCATCATTTACATCCGCAGAGAAACTAACATTAACGTCTAATCCACATGTGCTATAACTACCTGCATCTACAGATGTTACAAAAAGACAAGCCATCTCATCGTCAAATGTACCGTCACCATCAAGATCCATACCTTCAAGGGCGATACTAAGTCCATTAATACAATATGCTACTGGTGCTTTCTTATTAACCACACTGAATAATTGTGTAGTCGTAACAACATTGCCACATCCATCTTCAAAACTCCAGAAGATTGTGTGATTACCAATAGGGTATGTTGCATTGGCATTGGTAGTAGCAGATACACCTGACTGTGTAAGTAAGTCTACACCGTCAGAATCAATATCAACAATGTATGTCCAATTAAGTAAATTATCAGGAGTACATAGATCTGTTGCAGTTGCTTCTAATGTTACAAAAGCTCCTAGACAATCAGGATCAAACGAATCAACACTGATTGGATCGTATGTACCTACAAATGTAGGTGCATCTGTATTACTTATTTTTAATACCTGGTCAAATTGTACTTGGAATACTGATCCAGGCACAGACTGACACCAATCAATTACTGTCCATTTTCTTAAAATCTTGAAACAAGCGTCTGTATCACTTACAAACTGGAATACCTGATCAACATAAGATATAGCAACTAGGTCGCATGCATCTTCTGTAACTATTGGGAAACCATTAATTGCTGGTAAGTTTTCTGGTGCAAGTGTATTACCTGCACAAGCTGAGCTCGAAGCATAATCCGCTGGCCATACAATATCAGTTGCTGGATTGAATGGATTATTATTTTCTATTGTTATTGTTTGTGTTGTTGTTGCAGTATTCTGTCCATCTGTTGCAGAGAACGTACGTACGATTGTACCTACCATACACTGATCAATAGTCGCATTTGCAGACTCTGTCATTGTGAATCCACAAGCATCTGTTGCTGTCGCTACACCAAAACTTGATAAATCTGCTACATCGTAGCTATCAGTACATTGTATAGTAAGATCAGCCGGTCCTGTAATTGTTGGACCAAACTTGTCTTGCACTTCAATCGTAACCATACAGTCATTGAAATTGCCAGATGCATCATATGCTCTGAATACAACCATAACCTCTGTACCTACATCGGCACAACAGAAATTAACTGAGTTGCTGAAGTCAGAAGAAGTAACACCACAAGGAGTTGCTCCATCCATTCTTCTTACTTCAAATCTATCTAAACTACAATCGTCGTAACTACCATTGTCAAAGTTTGCAGCAAAAACCTCTGCAGCACCTGTCTGGTTGATACTTACTATTGTATTGAGTTTGCATATTGTAACTGGTGCAGTATTATCAGCAATCTCTACAGTCATCGTACAAGTTGAAGAGTTATAACACTCGTCATATGCTACATACGTGATCGTATGGATACCTACTGGAAGTGTTGCTACACCACCATTTTGGTTATCCAGGAATCCGTTAGGATATTGTACATCTACTTCAATAGCACTTACATCACTACACTCGTCATTAACTACTACACTAGGTAGCGTCACTTGAGCATTGCAACCAAAGCCACTTGTAGTCAATACCATATCAGCAGGACATTCTATAGTAGGTGCTGTATCATCTTGCACTTCTATAGTTTGTACAATTGTAACTGGTAGATTATCACTACATGTCCATTCGTATATTGTCCATGTTCTTTGTATTTTTCTTGAGCATCCACTCATTACGATCTCAACATCGTCGTATGCTGCTACAACATTACATATTGTAGAGAATGTAGGATATAATGGTTGTCCATCTATCGTCGGAGTACCTGTAGTGATCGTTGAAGGGAAACCATTTTCGTCTTGAGCATATTGACCGCAACTTAGATTGGTATTATCCGATATCATAAAGTTGGTTGGTGGTACTATGTCAGCAAAGTTTAATCGCTCTAACGAAATCTTTATTTCACATACATCTGATTGATTACCTGATGCATCTATTGCTATATACTGTTGTGTAATGATTTTAGCGAAAGCTGCATCACACGTTAATTCTTCTATTGTCTCTGATACTAAAGTAACGGTCGCACTACCATCACAATTATCAATGGCTAATGGCCCTTGATAGTCTAACATATCGTTACAAGAGATTGTAATATCCTGACAATCTATAACTGGTGCTACTTTATCTTCTACAGTCACTGTAGACCAACAAGAGTTACCATCACAACCGTCCATAACCTTGGCCATGATCGGAGTATTGAGGTAGTCACCTGTAAGTATTGCATTTGGTATTAAGTTACCATTAGCATCCATAAGTATAACTGCATAAGCACTAGCAGGATTGATCGGACTCGTCAATAACATCTGTGGTGTAACTTGTACAAGACAATCAGCACCTAATGAGATATTGATATCTCCGATACATGATAAACCTCCTGATACAGAACCCAATGCAACTGGCGTCACTGCTGGAGCATAACAAGTACCTGCTAATGTCATAACTAACTGTAAATCATAATCACCATTGACAGCTCCCCAATCAACCAAGATAGAAGGACCATCTGTAGGACTAGTAATAACTCCTCCACTTGCCAAAGTCCAAGCATACGTTGCTCCAACTACTGGTGTGGTGCTATATTCTACTTGCAATGAACCCGTACATGCAGCTAATGCGCCGGCAATCACTGGATCGATATATCGACCACCTAGGCTAGTCACTGTCTCAAATGCTCCTTGACCATTGGTAAATGTCACACTATATCCTTGTGCATCAATATGTACACCTTGAATTGCGTATGATGATAGCCCATTACCTAAAACAGTCTCCGTCAATGTGGCTCCTGTAGGACCTGCAACAAAGGCAGTCGGCACAGCAGGAGGTGCGGCACTAGCAGGATCAAAAAGATTATTAATCGAAGCTATGTACCATGTCTCTCCACTTGCTGAAGAGATTGTTATTTCATCTAAGAACTGACCATCAAATGCTGTTGTAGCATTGTCCAAACACATATTCTCTGAGGTAATAGATCCAGTAACTATAATTATTCTTGATGGATCGTGATCATCTTCATCAACGGTACCGTCATCATTTATTTCATCATCAGTGTTACTACCTGGCTCACCCCCCATATCATTAGTAGGGCTACCATCTGGAGTAGAATCAACATCATCATCAGATCTATCAACACCTGCGCTATCTTGTGCAGATGAGATTTCTGCAATATTCACATATTCAGACTCTGTTGCTGTAGCAGATAACATTAAAGTAATATCCACACCTACTGTCATAGAAGCTGTGATACCACCTGGTACCGTAAGCGTTGTGAATGCAATATTAGTTGATGGATCATTATTTAAATATGCCCAATCACTATCAGCTAAAGTCATACCTGCTGGTATGTAATCGTACACTACAACATTATTAGCCGTGATAGTACCTTGATTGATAACTGTTATTGTATAATCTACTAAATCACCCGGACTTGCAGTCTGTACTGAAGAAGTCTTGAGTAAGGCTAAATCGAAAAAGTCTAATCTCAATAAAGCTGGATCATGATCATCTTCATCTTCTCTACCAAAGTCATCGACTCTGTCATCGTTATTTGTATTAGGTTGACCACCCATATCATTAAGCATCTCACGATCTGGTCGAGAATCAAAATCTCTACTTCTTGGATCGTTGATAGACTCTGAATTAGAGATCTCAGCATAGTTAAGTATATCACCTGATAGTACATTATCCTTGATCGTCATAACGATCTCATACTCACGTACATCTCCAACTAAGAAGTTATCAGGATCACTATACTCTGCCATATCACTACTCAATAGAGTCCAATTGCTACTGTTCTTAGCTGGATCAAAGAATAATTCTTCTGGGATATAATCTGTAACTACGATATTATGAGCTATTTCGTTTCCTTGATTATAAATTGTAATAATATAAGGAACATCATCGCCAGCTTTATATACCGCTGTCGGGAATTTCAATTCTTTCTTTAATGCTAGATCTAGGATCATAACCGTCTCAGGATCATGATCATCCTCATCTACTGTACCATCTCCTGTCAATATATTATCGCTCAACGGAGCATTAGGCACACCACCTGCATCATTAACTGGATCATCATCTGGTGATGAATCCACATCAACTCCAGATAAACCTGTAGTTGCATCCATAGCGCCACTGATCTCAGCTACATTGATGAAATTCAATGTAGAACTAGGAATTACCTCTAATGAAATCCATAATTTTAATTCTTCACCTGGATTAAGAACACCATCAAAATTAGTCTTCAATAGACCATCTCTTAATCTCCAATCAGGGTTTAAATCTTCTAAAAATGCATAACCATCAACTAAGTAATCAACAACCGTAATATCACTAGC
>CALDEO010000168.1 GCA_937942465.1 uncultured Saprospiraceae bacterium | reverse complement strand
GGTAGTTTATTCAATTACTTTGGTAAACTGTTGATCGCTAAAGCCAATATTGCAAAAGGAGATCAAGTATTGATGCAGTCATTGGGATTGTCTAGTTCGTTTTTCTTGAAAGAGTACAAGACTGCTTGTCAGAAGTATACGGTCGACGAACTAAAAACGGTGATCAAAGCGATAGCCAAGGCAGATAGACACAGTAAAGGTATAGGAGCTAGAGGATCAAATAATAAGGGGATATTGATGGAGTTTGCTGCTGCAATATTTGTTTAAAGCTGTTGCAATTTGTAAAAGTCCTCGGGAGTCATTACGCTGAGGTTACTGTTCTGATAGTCCTTAATGTTACGAGTTATGATCCAATGTAAATAATTGTTGCAATTGTTAAAATACTATGTAATCTAGTAAAGAGAAAGATAACAAGACATTACATAATAATACTGTTACTTACTACTCAACTTAGCTCCTAGCAGCGATCCAACAACACCAAATACGATTGATGCAATCACAATACTAGTCTGTAGGCTCATAGATACTGTGAACGATCCACAAGCGATCACCATGAATCCACCTGCAACCAAGCCAGTTGCAAATTTTGAAATCTGAGCAATGCGACTTGCGAGTGCGGCAGTCACTAGAGTACTCACGAAGAATGACAAGATAAGCACCAAGAAATTAGAATATCCAAGAGTAGACATGTACTCAATGAATGTCTCTTGATCAGTCTCTTTGAGTTCCTCTGGTATAATTAACATCGATTGATTTATTGTCATACCGATGGCAACTATAATCTGACCTACAACAAGACCTGCGACGACACCTAGAATATTTCTCATAGCTTCACAAAGTACAAATCAAAAGCTCGATGGTCAAAAAGCGAACTGAGAAATTTGGATTTATTGTAAAATGAGCTTCAATTATAGAAATATTCACAATATCGCGACGTTATATTCACATCTTCTGAAGTTTGTTCGTTACACATTACGAATAATCATTATATTTGAAGTGTTGATTATCCATAAGTTAATGTGATAATGCAATTAGTTAGAATCGAAAAGGAAAAAATGAAGAAGTCAATTATATGTTCAGTACTCGTGTTTTTTGGATGTTTGTATGAAGTACAAGCACAAACACCAAAGTTTGTAAACGAATTTTTGAACATCGGAGTTGGAGCAAGGTCTCACGGTATGTTTGGCAGTATGTCTGCACATGTAGATGATATTACGGCCGGATATTGGAATCCTGCAGGTCTAGCTAGAATAGATAAGAAAGCACAAGCAGTTGCGATGCATGCCAACTGGTTTGGTGGAATATCAAACTATGATTATATCTCTTATGGTAAGCAATTAGACCCTGAGAAGAAGAGTTTTGGTAGTCTATCTTTTATCCGTCTTGGAGTAGATAATATCCCGAATACTTTAAATCTTATTGGTCCTGATGGTAGTATTAACTATGATCAAGTGACGAGTTTCTCAGCAGCTGATTATGCATTATTTGCAAGTTATGCTCAGGCTCTAGGAGATGGACCATTTACGATCGGAGGTAGTGTCAAAGTGATCAGACGTACGATCGGTAGTTTTGGTGGTTCATGGGGTTTTGGTGCTGACTTAGGTATTCAATACCGAAGTGATCGTTTTGCATTTGGTGTGATGGCTAGGGATATTACAAGTACATTCAACGCATGGTCATTTAACTTAGATGATGCAGAGAAAGCATCTTTCTTAGCAACAGGAAACGATGTACCTGTCAATAGTACAGAGATCGCGCTTCCTAGGATTATTGTAGGTGGTGCTTATTTTGGTGGATCTGACAAGTTTAGCTACACAATAGAGGCCGACCTTAATATCAGTACCGATGGACGAGAGTCAGGTGTTGTTGGTGGTAATAACTTTAACGTAGACCCGACTGTAGGAGTAGAGCTGGGTATCAGTAAAAAAGTATATGTAAGAGCAGGTATCGGTAATATACAACGTATAATCAACGAAGTGAATGGCTCTCAAGCAGATCTAGAATACCAACCTAATATAGGTATGGGTGTAGTCTTGGGAAGAGTAAGGGTAGATTACGCTTTGGCGAATGTCAACGAATCTGCAGGATTATTGAAGTCTCATATCTTCTCAGTACACTTGGATTTTGTTGATAAGTAGTTGGAGATCACAACGCTTTGAGTGATCAGGCATTTAGTAGTATAAATTCTAAATCCATACTTTGATGCAATATTCTATCAACGAGTATTTCATCTTTTAGCAATGAGTAGATTATGATATGTGAGTTCACATTTAGCTTACGACTATCAGTATCTAAGTAATCTGAGTATTGACCAATATTTGGATTGCGAGGGGCTTTTTTTAGTGTGGAAAATATATCAATTGTATATTTATTAGCTTGCTTTCTAGACCAGTTTTCATAGGTGTAAAGCCAAATGTGATCTAAGTCTTGTTGTGCTCGCCGACTTATTTTTAGACTGTATATCACTCTGGATATTTTGCATTAATATCTGCTAAATATTGCTCGGGATCAAAGTTGTCTAAATACCCACTTTCTTTACCCTTGATAATTGCTGCACGAAGGGTTTGTATCTTTTGCTCTCTATCTTCTAGCAATTGTAATCCCGCATTAACTACTTCCTCGGATGTAGAAAAGCGACCCTTTTTGATTTGAGTACTAATTATCTTCTCCTGTTTTGTATCGAGAATTATAGATTTTCTCATTTCGATTTTGGCTTGTGATTAATGAAAGTTACGGAAAAAATAAAGATCATATTGCTTTGCCTTTATAGATCACATCGCTCAAAGAGATCAGATCTTTTAAAATTGTGGTGGGATCACATTCTTAAAGTGTCCATTCATTTGTATTTTTTTACGCATATTTTCCATTTCTAGTACCATGGGTACCATGGAGTGAAGGTGCCTTTGGAGGTATTCTTGGCGATCTATTTCATTCGTTAATTCTAGGATTTCTATCTCTTGTTTAAAGTTGAGTCCTGCCTTATGGGCAATATCGTATACA
>CALDEO010000167.1 GCA_937942465.1 uncultured Saprospiraceae bacterium | reverse complement strand
AACAGTGCTGTTATTTGATGCGGCAGGGCTACAATTATCTAGTACAATTACTAATATCAATGGACGATATAACTTTGGAGGCCTAGCAGTAGGAGATTATTATGTCTCTATCGTTTTAGGAGCAGAGCAAGGACTATCAGCTGCCGATCAAGGTATGGATGATACGATAGATTCTGATTTCGCTACAGCGAATGGACCTAATACATCACCAACAGTTACGGTAGGTATCAATGAGACTATTGCCAATATAGATGCTGGTATTATAGACATCAATGCCTCTAGCCTTGCAGGTCTAGTGTGGGATGATATTGATAGAGATGGTATCAGAGCAACAACAGAGATGCTCCGTAGTGGAGTAGTTGTACGACTATTGGACGATATGGGAGCAGAGCTCGCAACGACAGTTACTGCTACAGATGGTATGTACTTATTTGACAACCTAGCAGCAGGTTCATATGTACTTGTGTTTGATGCGCCACTTAACTTTGGATATACAGGCAGCAACCTAGGATCTGACGATATGTTAGACTCAGATGTTACCTCAGAAAATGGTCCAGGTTCGACACCATTGATCACATTGGCACTTAGCCAAGATCTAATGAATATCGATGCAGGATTTGTGACACTTGCGAGTAGCAGTATCTCTGGTCTTGTATGGAATGATACAGAGCAAGACGGTATCCGTGCAACTACGGAGCCATTGTATATGGATGTGATCGTACGGTTATTAGACAATACAGGTGCTGAGATAGCAACCACAATGAGTGCAAGTGATGGTACTTATAACTTCGGCAATTTATTGCCAGGAGATTATATTATTATGTTTACTGCACCTCAAAACTTTGCTTTCACAACTGGCAATATGGGTACTGATGATACTTTAGATTCTGATGTAACCAATGACAATGGTATCGGATCGACAGCGATTATCAACTTAGCTGCTAGTCAAGATCAGATGAATGTTGATGCTGGGCTTATAAGCCTAGCCAATAGTACGATCTCTGGTCTAGTATGGCAAGATGACTCTAGAGATGGTGTCAGGAATGGTGATGAACCATTGATTGCCAATGTAACAGTCAATGTGTACAATGCAGGTGTATTACTTGCTACTACGATGACCAATGTAGATGGTGGATATATGTTTACCAATCTCAATGCAGGACTATTTAACGTAGAGTTTATTGACCCAACAGGAAATGGATTTACAATAGCTAATGCTGGTGGTGATGACACGATTGACTCTGATGTCAATGACTTGACCAATGGTATTGCAACCAATGTATTCTTATTCTTAAATGATGATGCAATGAATATCGATGCAGGTCTAGAAGCACCAAGTTTAGGATCTATTGCTGGTCAAGTATGGGAGGATATCAATAGGGATGGACTCAACCAATCTGGCGAAGTTGGATTTGCTGATTTGGTAGTCAACTTATATGACAGCAACGATATCTTTGTGGCAGCTACTACAACAGCTACTGATGGAGCATACAGCTTTGATATGTTATTTGGAGGAGATTACTACATAGAAGTAGTCCCAGCGATGGATTATCAATTCACAATGGCTAATGTAGGTATGGATGACAATATCGACTCTGACATCACTGATGGCAATGGACAGAACACTACAGATATAATAACAATAACAGGTACTCAAGCAATCACCAATATAGATGCGGGTACAGCGATCACTGCTGACGGTATGATCTCGGGTCTCGTATTTGAGGATGTCACAGCTGATGGTGTTCAATCTACGGATGACTTATTATTATCAGGTATTACGGTTTCATTATTTACAGATATGGGTACTCCTGTACAGTCTGTGATGACTGATGCTACGGGTATGTATGCTTTCGCAAATATCCAAGCAGGTAGCTACTATATCGTTGTAGATACTCCGATGGGAGCAATGATCACGACTGCTGATGTAGGGGCTGATGATTTATTAGATTCTGATATTACAGAGTCTGTTACTACAGGTTCAACTGATCTTATTACGATCGTGATAGGTCAGAGTATCACCAATGTTGATGCAGGTATATTCTATCCAGGATCTATAGCAGGTGTATTCTTCTTTGATAATAATGAGAATGGGGTTATCGATCCAGCAGATATGCTCATGAGTGGAGAGACGATCATACTTCAAGATTTATCTGGTACGCAAGTAGCAACGACAATGACTGATGCGATGGGTATTTATACATTCGCGGGTATCACACCAGGCGAGTATGTAGTGTCATTCCCAGTCAGTAGTACTGAGGAGTTCACGATTGCCAATGCAACGACCAATGATCTTATTGATTCAGATGTTATCAGTATTAGTGGAGGATTTGGGCTTACAGCGGGTATCACAATAGTATCTAATCAAGATGTATTGGGTGTGAATGGTGGAGTTAAAGATGTGCCACAATTTATCACAATCTCAGGTGTAGCTTGGGAGGATATCAATGGTGATGGAGAGAGAGCAAGTACAGATCCAACACTCCAAGGATACACAGCAACATTATACGATGCATTAGGTACTATGATAAGTAATACGATGACTGCAGCTGATGGGTCATACAGTTTTATTGATGTTCCATCTATGGGATATTACGTGACATTTGATCTACCTACAGGACAAGGATTTACATTTGCTGACGCAAGTGCCGACAATATAGATAGTGATATCACGGAGAGTCAATCGACTGGATCTACCGATATCGTAAGTACTAACATTAATACACTGGATGCAGGTTTTTACAGATTTGCGACGATAGGAGACATGGTCTTCAATGACTTTAATGTCAATGGTATCTTTGATAACTCAGAGGGTGGTATCAACTCTATACGAGTGAGATTATTTGATGCTGCAGGTACACTCTTATCTACAAGATTTACAAATACTAATAATGCTACTGGTGTAGATGGATTCTATCAGTTCTCAGGATTGAGACCAGGAGGATATTATATCAGAGTTGACCCATCAGGGAGTATGTTCTTTACAGATCCTAATATAGGTACGGACGACACGATTGACTCTGACGTTAACTCTACCAATGGATTTGGTACAACTCCGACATATACTTTAGTATCAGGAGAGAATAATATGACCGTTGATGTAGGGTTATTACAAGATCCTGCAGATGTAGGTGATCGAGTATGGATTGATTTTAATGGTGATGGTATACAAGATGCCGATGAACCAGGGTTAAACGGCACCAAGGTAGAGTTATTTGGTATCAATGGAGAGCTTATCTCTACGACTATTAGCACTGATGAGCCATCAACATTGGCTAGTGGATTTTATGAATTTAACAATGTGCAACCAGGATCATATTACATGGTCTTTACTCCACCAGCAGGATACTTGAGTACGATAGCTGATCAAGGTGGTAATGATGCCAATGACTCAGATGTAACCTCTAATATTGTGCAAGGATCCACGAATATAGTCAACTTGAGTTCTGGTGAAAACGATACAGATATTGATGCAGGATTCTTCTTCCCAGCTAATTTAGGAGACTTTGTATTTAATGATTTAGATAAAGATGGTATTCAAGATGCTGGAGAGCCAGGTATTGCCAATGTCAACGTTAACTTACGTCAACCCAATGGTGATATACTTGCAACTACAATGACTGATGCCGACGGTATGTACTCATTTGGAGGATTGACTCAAGGAGTATACTTTGTATCATTTGATGCACCGACAGGGTTTATGTTTACGATCCCTGATGCTGGTCCTGATAACATGGACAGTGATGCCAATGCTACGGGTAACTCGCCTCTAATATCTCTTGCTCATGGTGTAATATTCAACGACCTAGATGCTGGATTGTATGAGGCGACATCATTGATCGGTAGTCGAGTATGGTTTGATTTTAACCAAGATGGTATACAGACATTTAATGAAGGCGGTGTAGAAGATGTGCCGGTAAGTCTGATCAATATGTCAGGTACTGTAGTCGCATCTACAATGACCGACTTTGATGGAGAGTATTTATTCTTCAACGTGCCTAATGGCAACTACCAAGTACGATTCACAGCTCCAGAAAATATGTTATTCACTGGGCAAAATATTGGTACTAACGATGACCTAGATAGTGATGTAGATGCATCGGGTATGACTTCGATGATCACAGTTAACAATACATTTGACATGCACATCGATGCAGGTATGTATCCGACAACAGGTGTCAATGGTGTGATATACAATGATGAAAATGCCAATAATGCCTTGGATATAGATGAATCAAACTTATCCAATATAATGGTAGAGTTGAGAAGTATGTCTGACGTTCTATTGGACAGTCAGATGACAAGTGCTACTGGCAATTATAGCTTCGAAGGTAGACCGTCAGGTGACTATAAGTTGAGATTTGTAGTAGGAGAAGATTACCTATCTGCTGATCCAACAATGGCCAAAATCAATGATGGATATTATGAGGCTCAAGTGAGTTTCAATAATGCATTTGTATACAGTAAATATGGATTCTATAAGTCAGGGATGATCCGATCTAGTGTATGGATGGACCTCAACTTAAATGATATCCGTGATGAAGACGAACTTGCAATATCAGGCGTAGCAGTCATGCTGATGACTCAGGATTCGAGTATGGTAGACTACCAGATCACAGATGACAATGGATATGTACAGTTTGATAGATTGGAGCATGGACAGTACTTTGTACAGTTTGAGCTAGAGGATCAATCATTCGCGACAGCGTACAGAAGTACATATGATGTAGATAGTGATGTGACACATGAGTTTGGTGAGGGTACGACTTCGTTGATAGATATCATGCCAGGTAGCGAGAGTATGTATATCGATGCAGGTGTAGTACCTAAGACGATGGATATAGCACTATTGAGAGGATCGTATCAAGAAGATCACAATGCGCTATCTTGGAAAGGTGTCGATGCATACGGATCAGTACTGGAGAGAAAGCACATCTCAGATGAGGTATACTCAGTAGTCAATGCCGACGTTGATAATGAGACACAATATCAAGATTATAACATCCTCAAATCTGGTGCTTATGATTACAGATTGATGATGAAAGATCAATATGGTATCGTAAGCTATAGTAACGTAGTCAGAATACTCGTTACTGATGCGATAGGATACACGGCATCGATCATGCCTAACCCTTTAAAGGATCAAGGTCAGATACAACTTAACTTATCAAGGGAGTCATCACTTACATGGACGATCAACGATGAGAAAGGTGGAGTCGCTAAAAGATCAGCTCAAGAGTATCAACTCTCAGAAGGGGAGCACATCTTGGATCTCGATGTCTCGAATATACCTACTGGGACATACTTCATGCAATTACACTTTGACAATAAGCGTATCACCAAGAAGATCATTATTATAGAATAAGAATATTGATATTTTCGATATACAACAAATAAGAAAAGATCCGATCTCGCAAGAGATCGGACCTTTCTATTTATGGTAACCCTGAAGGGGTGATCTCTCTCAGCATGGGGTGCAACCCTATGCTCATCGTTTTGATATATCTAATTTTAAAATACTCCACAAGCCACTATTGCGTTACAATAATCAAAGGTGTATATTAGATAAAAAATATAAAATATGAAAGGGGTAAAAACGGTAGTGTTCGCAATGGTTATGGTGTTTTTAAGCGGAGGGTTAAAAGCTCAGACTTGGCAATACTTAAATACCCAACCTCAAGATTCAACGACTGTTTTTGTTCTTGAAGGTTCGGAAGGGGATATCTTATCTATATCTACGTCCAGTAATGTTGGGATAGATGAAAGTATTGATATCAGAATTCACGACCCAAGTAATGGGAATGAACTGTCATCTGTTATTTATAGTATAGATTCATTGCATACTACTTTACATTGGGCATTTTACAATGAAGTATTAGATGAGTACCTACTATTAGGTGGTGGGGTGAAAATCATAGAACCTGGAAATGTTAGAAGTTATTTTTTATCGATTAGATTGGATAAGAACCTGGAGATCATTGAAGAAAACCTAAGGTTTTTGACTTCAGAGACCGCCTATATATGGGATGTTCATGCGAATGAAACATCTAACAGTGGATACATTGTAGTAGCCAATCTCGGAAATTTTCCAAATTTTGGCTATCACTCAAATGTATTTATTGAATTAGATAATATGGGTCATATTTCTAGAATTAACAGCACGGAACCTGTTGAAAATGTGGGAGTTAATTCTACTTGGACAGTAGTAGAAGATTTAAATGGAAGAGGTTATTATTCAATTGGACTTGGGAGTTATTTTATCGATTCGGATTTTAATATTCAAAAAAATGAAATTGAACAATTTATTAGCGGAGGTCGATCTGAAAATCGAAGTCTTTTGAGGAGATTCTCAGACTCTAGTTATATTTACGCTTCGGACAAAATATTAAGTACAAACACCGAAATGGAAATAGCAATATTAGATACTTCATTTAATATCGTAAAATATTGGGCATATATTGCAGAATTTACACAAGTGAGTACTGGGAGACCATTGGATTGGGTAGATCAAGATTATATATACTTAGTTGAGGGTAATGTTGGAGGATTAAATTTTCCAAATGATAATTATAATCTTGGGATCAATCAGCTCAATAGTAATTTAGAATTGAACTGGCGTAAAGTTTTTAGTAGTAGTTCAGATAGTATGAGTTATGTTTCCTTTGGGGTCACAGCTACTTCTGACTTGGGAGCGATAGCTTTTGGTCAAGTAAAACACCTAGAGGACAATGGAGGTTGGAGCAATGCTAACGAGTTTATCATAAAATTTGATGAAAATGGTACGACACCGACAAGGGAGCTGCCATCGGGTATAGCGTCATTGATTACGATATTTCCTAATCCTACGACCGACTTTATGACGATCAGCAATGATCAATCTCGGGATTTAGAGTTTAAGATATATGATGTGGCAGGGCGATTGATATCAACACAACAGATGTCAGCAGTAGATGCTAATATCACGATAGGGACTCATAGCTTGACCGCAGGTAGTTACATCCTGCATACGATCAGTGATGATAGACAGATAGATAGCTATCAATTTATAAAACAATAAAATAGTATCGATTAATAAAAAAGGTCCGATCTCTTGCGAGATCGGACCTTTCTATTGTGGAATAACCCTGAAGGGGTGCTCTCTCTCAGCATGGGGTGCAACCC
>CALDEO010000166.1 GCA_937942465.1 uncultured Saprospiraceae bacterium | reverse complement strand
CACTAGATTAAATAAAGCGCTTGTGGTACTAGATTACCTCAAAGCTGCTCAAGGAAAGCTAGACTTCAAAGAGCTCAATATTGCTTTTAAAGAGAGTAGAAACTTCTAAGAGTAACATCTCGAGTTATTATACAAGCTTAGGATGGGATTACTCTTTTATTCCGCTCCAGCGGGAATATTATTTTTTTTGTAGATCCAATAAGTTGTTCTCCATAGTGATACGTACCAGACCTGCGGTGTTTCTAGCGTTGACCTTATTGAGTAGGCTACTACGGTGTGACTCTACCGTTTTCAAACTTATAAAAAGCTCTTTTGCTATCTCCTGAGTTGTGTATTCTTCAACGATCAGTTTTAAAACTTCCTTTTCTCGTCTTGATATCTTAGGTATCAATTTAGTACTTCCTTTTGATTCCATCCGTTTTTTCATGAGACTCTTCATGATAGTATTGGTCACATCTTTACTGAAGTACGTCTTGCCACCGCATATTGTTCTGATTGCATTGAGCAACTCATCAATGCCTGTGTTTTTGAGGATGTATCCTTGAGCACCATTATTTAGGATTTCGGTGACATAGCTTTCTTCATTAAACATGCTTATCGCTAATATTTTAACATCAGGATACTCTGCCAGTACCTTCTTGCTTACTTCGATACCTGACATGCCTGGTAGGTTTATATCTAATAAGATGATATCTGGTTGTTGGTCCTTAAGCTGAGTCAGTACCTCTTGACCATCATAGCACTTACATATTACTTGCATATCAGACTCCTTATTAAGTATAGAGTCTATACCATCTACAAACATCGTATGGTCATCAGCAATCATTATTTTAATCATAAGTATCAAATTTTAAGGCCATGTTACTATCTCGTATTATAGCTATTGTGATAGTGAGTCAAAGCTAGATATAATATATAAACGAAGATATAGGGTAATTATGCGAATTACTCGGGGTAAACCCTTAGAAACTAAAATGGGGGAATTCAACTATATATACTCCTGATAATCAGCGCATCTTTGGATTGTAAGATTTGATAATATGAATACAAGCACAGATAATAAAATGATTAACAAAGAAGAGTTCTTTAAAATAGTCTGCCTTGTTATGCTTGTAGTATCGTCGATCGTTTTACATAGTTGAGTAGATGTACTTGACATTAGGATTACATAAAGATCACGTATTCCATTTAGTTCGTTTTGTAGTTTAAAGATTTATGTTGCAGACCCTATGATTGTTTTAATTTAAAACACATTGCAGTATAAATATTTATCCAATCAAAGTAATATCTGATTTGTCAGATTCTTTGAACAAGATATGGTGTAGCAATATTTGTTTTTGATAAACTTGAATACATTAGATACGTAGTTGTATCTGACTCAACCCTAGAGAAATCAAGAGCCTTATATTAAAAGCAAGTATTGCCACCACATCTTTGTTATTGCAACTAACGATGGGATTAAGGATTAAAAAAATATAGCGCCATCTGCCAAGTATACTTGCGAGGCAGATGGACAAAGATTAGATACTCATTGGGATTGACTATTGCATTCAAAGAAAACCTCCATAAAGATGAAGGTTTTCTTTTTTTATGTACATTGGTTCTGATACTGATCGAAACAAACAAACACCAGATTTCATTTTTTGAATATCCGACCATACATAAACAGTTTGGCTTTTACATTACTAGCCATTGTACCTACGCTACTGCTATCGCAAGGAGATAGTACCTCTATATTTTATACACAACTCAATACCTCACTCAGCGAAGCTCGCGAGACGATGGATCATGATGCGCTGGCAGATGCTTACTATCAACTTGCTCAGTTTGAAGAGCAAAGGCTATTTGATTATGAAAAGTCATTTGAGCATTACACCAATAGTTTTACATATTATAAACTGGTAAGTGATACCGTCAAAATGAACGCTATCCAACGTAAAATTGCTTTTAGATTTAAGGAAGCAAGTCTATATAGCGATGCGATCAGGATATACGATGAGTTGATTGATTACTATCAAGAAGCAGGGGATAGTACCACGGTGATGACGCTTTACTCTGATATGTCGGAGGTCTATAAAGCAAGAGGGGCATTAGAAAAACAACAGTCTTACCTCAATAAGGCGTACCAATTAAATAAAACGATACAAGATACCGTTTCACAAATTTACTTTTTATTAGAAGATGTCAAACGGCTCATTAAATTTGAGGCATTAGATAGTGCTTTAAATAAGTCTTTTGAGGCTTTTAAACTAAGTACAGATGTAGCCAACAGGTCATATAAAGCGCAGTCACTATACGATATCGCATACATCAATAAGTTGCAAGGCGACTACAATAGATCGACTAAGTACTTTTCATCAGGGCTCAATATTATCAAGTTTAAAGCATTTGATAAGACTAGGTTAAATTTTTATAAAGAGCTCGCCGATAGTTATTATTTAATGACCAACTATGAGCAAGCTTACGATTACAACGTCAAGTATTCTCAACTTAACGATAGCATTCTCAATCAAGATAGACAGGTAGCTCTTAATAATGCCAATATTAGATATCAGATCACAGTCAAGAATAAGGATATTCAGAATCTTGAAAAGGAAAATAGCTATGTTGAGGATAAAAACAAACAGCAACGAATAGCCCTTTATGTTTTGATGATCGGTCTCGGGTTGCTATTGCTTCTACTGTATTATAGCGTCCGGTTTTATACACAAAAGATTCGTACAGAAAATATCATATCGGATCAAAAAGAGGAAATTAACAATCAGAAAATTAGAGTCCTTGAGGATAAAGTAAAAATTAAGGGAATGCAATCTATGATTGAAGGTCAAGAGCTAGAACGAGAGCGAGTGGCCAAAGACCTGCACGATAGCCTTGGAGGATTGTTGAGTACCATCAAGTTGCAGTTTGATAGTGTTAAGGTCAAAATCAAGGAAGTAGAGCATGTAAAAGAGTATAAAAAAGCTAATAAACTATTGGATACTGCGGTAGAGGAAATACGAACAATATCAAGGAATATGCAGCCGGCTGCACTGAGTAACTTAGGTCTTATCCCTGCTATTACCGATATGATCAACCGATTTGATAATGAGTCTTACCCGGATATAGATTTTCAATTTTATAATATCCCCAAAAGGCTGGATGCTACGATTGCATTGTCCATTTATAGGGTTATTCAGGAGTTGTTGCACAATGCAATTAAACATTCTAAAGCGTCTGAGATATTAATACAACTCAATAGAGATGGAAAAGAACTAGTACTTCAGTTTGAAGACGATGGTGTTGGTTTTGATATGGCGTCATTGCCTAAAAGAGGTATGGGACTGAGCAATATCAAGTCAAGAGTAAATTACCTAAAAGGAAGTGTAGAGATAGATTCTAAACCAGGTCAGGGAACCTCATACCTTATCCATGTCGAGTATTAAGGAAGTTATGAATCATAGCATCATGACACCGTCGTCTATCATTAGAGTCGATGTAGTGCCACTAGTGGGTAGCGATGCCGTGGTATATATTAAGAGAGAGGATCTTATACATCCCCACTTGAGTGGGAATAAATGGAGAAAGTTAAAGTATAATATTGATCATATCCTTGATAATAAATTGGAGGGGATGGTCAGTTTTGGGGGAGCATTCAGCAATCACATATATGCTGCAGTAGCAGCAGGAGCCATTTTTGACTTTAAAGTTGTATTGTTTATAAGAGGGGAGATTTCTGATGTTGATAATCCAACATTAGCATTCTGTAAGAGGATGGGAGCCATACTTATCCCTGTCACCAGAGAAGAATATAGATTGAGGAATGATCTGGATTGGTTAGAGAATATCCAATCTAAATATCCCGAATACCATATAGTCCCAGAGGGCGGTAGCAATGACCTTGCACTTGAGGGTGTAGCTGAGATCATGAAAGAAATAGAGGAGTCCGATCAGGTATATGATACGATATCGGTCTCTGCAGGTACTGGTGGTACTGCTGCAGGTATGATTGCTTATGACTCAGATACAATAATACATGTCTATGCGAGTCTCAAAGGAAATTTTATTGAGGACGATATTCGGAAGTTCTTAAAGAGTGATTTTCAAAATTATAAAGTTTTCAATAACTACCATCAGGGTGGATATGCCAGAGTAAATAAGGAATATATCAGCTTTTTAAATCAATGGTACGAAGCGACTCAAGTGCCACTAGATCCTATTTATACGGGTAAGATGATGTATGGTATTATCGATCAACTCAAAAATGGAGAACTAGATAGTGCAAAGAAGCATCTAGTGATTCATACAGGAGGACTCCAGGGGATTACAGCTTGTAACTATCTAAACGGAAAGAAATTTGGTATGATCAATTACGGAAATATCCAAGCCTAGGATCACAGCTTCTAATACTCTAGGGTAATAATAATGTTCTAGCTTAAGCACTGCCTTACCTATTTCACTAGGGTTTTTACAATCATTTATATTTACTACTCCTTGTTTGATTACTTGACCTTCATCATATGCCTCATTGACATAATGGATCGTCATACCGGAGGTAGTCTCATGATTATTGTATACTGCTGTATGTACATGTTGTCCATACATACCGTGACCACCATAGTTAGGGAGTAGGGCAGGGTGTATATTGAGGATTTGGCTTGGAAACTGTTGCACTAGATAGGCAGGGATTAACTTAAGAAAACCTGCTAATGCTATGTATTGTACATCCTTTAATAGCCCTAGGACGTACTCTTTATTTTGAAATTGTTCTTTATTTACAAATACGGAAGGGATATTATGAGCAGCAGCTACATCATGAACACCTGCAGACTTTCTATTAGAGATAATAAGTGTTACATTGATATCAGTACGATCTCCAAAGTAACGTATAATGGAGTCAGCATTGCTCCCTCCTCCTGATGCGAATATTGCAATATTACTCAGAGGACTATGCTTTTAGAGGACTATACTGATCTGCTCTAGCAGGATCGATGGCAACCATAATGTCATAGACTCGCCTCTTTTGTGCTTTCTCTGCCACTCTGAATATCTCTATAATCTCATCTCGCTTTGAGTCAGAAAACATCTGGATAATCATAGAACGAGGGAATGCTTTATAGGCTCTATCTACAAGGTTAATACTATTCATAATGACGAGTCTTCCTCGGTCTACATCCTTAGACATGAGATCGATACCTTGTCTATGGTACTCATACATAGCTTCTCTATATTCACTGCTTTTTGGACTCAATAAGTTTTCTACTAGCCAATATCTATTTCTTTCACTACCTAGAGCCGACCAAGCAACATCTCCACTACTTACACTTGAAGGTATATTATTTACAATATTCTGAGCTACTTTAAAGCTATCATCTCCGCCATTAGCAGAGAATGTATCTTGATCAAAACCAATAATAGCGTACGCATAGAATGTCAATATAGAAGATAAATTATCTACAAATGTAGTACTACTATTTTCTATTGGCTGGAAATCTTGGTACCCAAATCGTACATTTTTATCGATGTAGTTGAGTAGTTGCGAGTTATAGTTTGAGTTAAATACAGGTCGTACTGATTGTATTCTGAAGTCAGCTTGGAAGCTATTAGCTCCGAGCTCTTCTTTGATATTGATTAATAAATTACACTCTATTTTTTCGGCATTCTCATAGTTGTTATCAGTCCATTTATTATTGTTGAAAAACTCAGAAATAGAAGTTTCCATTTGCTTTAATAAACTAGGGTCTGCCAGTTTGAGTTGCTGAGCATAGTTAACTTTGACGTCCATCTTGAGCTCTTGCGCTTGGACTGAGGTATAGGCCAATATTACAAGTATGAATACACTTAAGTGCTTGAGCATAGTTATGTTTTATCTATTATTTGAACGATTTCTTCGGTGATATCTTGAGCTACTTTATCCTTAGACTTTAACTCATAAGAAGTCATTTTATTGTCCTTGTGGATGATAGTTACTTTATTGGTATCATGCTGAAAACCAGCACCTTTGTCTTGTAGAGAGTTGAGTACTATAAAGTCAAAGTTCTTTCGCTGTATTTTTGATTTAGCATTAGCAACTTCATTTTCACTTTCTAATGCAAATCCTATCAGCAATTGCTTATCCTTCTTAGTCTTGCCTAGCGTTGCCGCTATATCTTTACTACGGACTAGCTCTACGATGAGGTTGTCTGATTTCTTTTTAATTTTTTGCTTAGCTACAACATTGGGAGTATAATCGGCAACGGCGGCTGCCATGATTGCAATATCTGCATTGGCGAAAGCCGCAACACTAGCCTCATACATGTCATGAGCACTCTGTACTGCAACGGTAGTGATACTGGGGTGATCTACGGATAGGTAGGTCGGACCTAATATCAATGTGACATGAGCACCTCTATTAGCTGTTGCTAATGCCAGAGCAATACCCATCTTACCGGTACTCCGATTGCCAATAAATCGTACAGGGTCTAGAGCCTCTTGGGTTGGTCCTGCAGTGATCATTATGTTTTTACCCGCTAGATCTTGTGTTACCTTTAGATCTGATGTGATCTTATCTACGATATGCTCTGGTTCTGCCATTCTACCTACACCTATCAGGCCACTTGCTAGAGCTCCATTTTCTGGATCTATCATGATGTTGCCGTAGGATTGTAATAGCTTGATGTTGTGCTGTGTACTAGGGTGTAGCCACATATCTCGATCCATAGCTGGGGCAAAATATACAGGGCACTTAGCTGATAAGTAGCAAGCCATGACCATATTGTCAGATAGACCATGTGCCATCTTGGCTAAGGTATTAGCAGTAGCTGGAGCTACGATCATAAGATCTGCCCATAGACCGAGTTCGACATGGTTATTCCATTCTGACTCGGAGGTGATATCGCTATATACGTCGTTGTTGGATAGGGTAGAGAAGCTCAGCTTACTGACGAAGTCGGTAGCACTTTGAGTCATTACCACTTTAACATCAAATCCGCTCTTGATTAAAGAGCGGACCAGATATAAAGATTTATAGGCTGCAATGCTGCCAGTGACAGCAAGCAATATATTTTTGTTTGGAGTATTCATATAGGGAGTGTACTCCGTTGATTTATGCTAAAGTATCATCGTCTTTAGTAACTTCTGTCTCTTTGTATTTGAATTCTAATCCGTCATTCAAAAACTCTTCAGTTGCAATTAATGCAGGGTTAGGCATTCTTTCATAAAACTTAGAGATTTCTATTTGCTCTTTGTTTTCGTGTATTTCTTCAATTGTATCAGTTTGTACCGCAAACTCTTCAAGCTTTTGGTGCAACTCCTCCTTGATATCATTAGAAAGTTTCTTAGCTCTAATATTCAAAACAGAAATAGTCTCATAGATACTTAGCGTTTCCTCTGACATTCCAGCTACATCTCTAGCTCTTAGATTAGCATCTAGGCCTTGTACTCTTGTTTTAATATCTTTCATACTTTGAATTTTTTAAGTTCGGATTTGGCATCTTTTACAATTGCCTTTGCTTCTTTTCTATATTTGCTCTTTGGAAATTTTCTAAGTAAGGTATTAGAATACACTAATACTTTCTCGAATCTTTCTTTTTTCTTTTCGTATACACTGTTTACAGCCAATTGATAGCTTGATTGTAATATCAAATATCGTTCCTCTTCAGATCTAGCTGATTCTGGAAAATCTTTCAACATACTCTCAAAAGATACCATAGCTGAGATATAGTTACCTGTTTTGAAGTATAACTTACCTTGATTAAAAGCTTTTTGTTCCAACTTCGATCTTAGCTCATCGATTAAGTTATTGCAATCTTCTACTCGCTCGCTATTAGGATGCGCATTGATGAAAGCTTGAAACTTAGCAATTGCTTCTTCACTATTGGTTTGATCCAACTTAGGCGAAGGAGATAATCTATAGTTGGAGTAAGCAGCCATATATTCGGCTTCTTCTTTTTTGTCACTGTTGTAGTAGGTCTTACCAAAACTCGCAAAGTAGTGGGATGCTAGTATATATTGACCCAATTCGAAATGCGTATTTGCAAATTTATAAAATAGATCTTCAGCTTGCGCCTTACCTCTGTAGTAAGGTATTATGATTTCATATAGTGTTTGAGCATTTAAAAACTCACCTTCATCATAATATTTGTTCGCTTGCGTGAACATTTTTTCAGGGTCATTGCTACTTCTGATTTTCTCAAACTCCGTCTTACATGCGGTCAGCATAAAGACTAATGACAATGAGAATAGAATTAGGTTGTTTTTCATAGACGTGCAAAGTTATCTCATTTATACTAACGGCACAATTATTTAAAGAGTATTCTACACATAGTTATTTTAAATATCTCTTAACATTTAGCAAATCAGTCTAGACAATCTCATCTTCATCTTCGTCTTTGAGCATATTCATAGTCATAAAGTAGAATAATATCAGACCCACACCTGCTCCTACAAAGCTCATCGGTAACGCGATCAATGCATCTCCAAATCCAAATAATGACTCTATAAATACTCCGAGTATAAACCCTACAGACCCGAGTACAAGGAATAATCCATACTTAAGAGAATTCATACTTTTAAGCTTCTTTTTGCGGATGATTTCTGAGCTAGGTATCTGCATTTCTACAGCGTTACTGCTTCGTCTGTCTCGATAATAAAATACGATCCAAGTGATCATAGTCAGGAAGAATCCTAATATCGCAATGATAGGTACTGCATACATATTGTTAGAGTTTTATTATTTGTAATAATTATACCCCTTTTACGAATACTATCATGAAGTGGTTACAATAAACATAGAAATTATTCAGATCATCAATATCTGTTTATTATTTTTTATATTAAAGATGTGGTTTATTGTAACCAATCTCAACTACATACCGTACCATCGATTATACTGTATATAATACATGACTGACAATCCGCAAACAATCCATAAAGCCACTCAAGGTGACCGACCTGCATTTAAGCAGTTGATCGATCTACATAGTGGTTATGTTATGGGCATTTGCATGCAAATATTGAAAAACAAGCATGAGGCGGAGGAAGCAGCTCAGGATACATTTATTAAGATGCATAAGTCGCTCGCAAGCTTTAACGGTACCTCCAAATTTCGAACATGGTTGTATCAAATAGCTTACCGAACAGCGATCGATCACTACCGTAAACGTAAGCGAGTAGAGAGTATAGATGATCATCCGATGCAGTACAATATAGCAGAGTCGCACAGTCATAGCGCCGCGTTAGAAAATGCGGACCTACGGACACAGTTGGAGCATACGCTGTTATTGTTGAAGCCGGAGGACGCAGCACTTATACGGATGTTTTACTTTAAAGATATGAATATCAAAGAGTTGTGCGAGATCACAAAAGAGAAAGAGAGTAATGTTAAAATTAAACTCTTCCGAACTAGAAAGAAGCTTAAAGAGTTATTACAAGACAGATTGAATAGTGAATTAAAATCATTTATCCATGAACAATGAATTATTAGAACAGCAGATGTGGGAGTATATCGATGGTACCATGAACATCGAGCAGCGTCCAGTATTCGAGGAGCAGCTATCTCAGGATAGCGTACTTCATCGTTCGTATAAGGAGGTCATGATGTTGCATGAGTCGATCAAGGACTTGCCTCAAGTAGCAGTATCTGCTGATTTTAGCCAGAAAATTATGCTTGCAACTGCACCAGTAGTTACTACCAAAAGTACTAC
>CALDEO010000165.1 GCA_937942465.1 uncultured Saprospiraceae bacterium | reverse complement strand
GTATCAGGCTGGAAGCCTTCACCAACAGTGCAACGAGAAGTATAACCTACCTAGACTAGTAACTATATAAACTAATCACTAATAACAACATTAATAACGACCCAAAGCCTAGCACTTAATAAACAAGGAAGTACACATTGTAATTTAGTTAATGAATATTCTTGAAATTATTCTGATAAAGATAGAAATGGGATGAAAGAGTTGTGAGTAGGAGGGTGTTGTTTCTAAAAAAGTCGATTTTTTTACTGTCCATCAATGAGTTATGAAATAAAAATTGAAAATTAACTAGTAAAAAGCTTGATTTAACAAATAAAGAAATATACATTTGCAGCCGCTTAAGAATTAGCAAATAATTTAAATTAGATAAAGTGAATACACTTAGTTACAAAACCAAATCAGCCAAGAAGGAAGAGGTACAAAGAGATTGGTTTGTCGTAGATGCTGAAGGAGAAATCGTAGGAAGACTAGCTACAAGGATCGCTTCTGTACTTAGAGGCAAGCACAAGCCAAGTTTTACTCCTCACGTAGACACAGGTGATTATGTAATCATTCTGAATGCTGACAAAGTAAGATTTACAGGAAACAAATTAGAACAAAAAGAATATTTAAGATATTCTGGTTTCCCAGGTGGTCAGAAAAGAAGAACTGCCAAAGAGCAATTAGATAAAAGACCAATCGCTGTGATGGAAGATGCAGTGAGAGGAATGCTACCTAAGACAAAATTAGGAAGAGCAATGATAAAAAAATTATTTGTGTACACTGATGGAGCACATCCTCATACAGCACAACAACCTAAACCTTTTAACTTTTAGTAGCTATGGAAATGATTAACGCGATAGGAAGAAGAAAAGCGTCCGTTGCCAGAGTTTACTTAACTCAAGGTACTGGTATAATGGTAGTAAATGGAAAATCAATGGAAGAATACTTTCCAGTGATCCATACACAGTTTAACCTAGTAGATCCGATGAGGACTGTAGGTGTAGAAGGCGTATACGATATTAAAGTAAACGTTAATGGAGGAGGATTCAAAGGTCAAGCAGAAGCAGTAAGATTAGCAATATCTAGAGCTCTTGTAAAGATTGATGAAGAAAACCGTAAACCACTTAAAGAAAAGAAATACTTGATGAGAGATTCAAGAGTAGTGGAGAGAAAGAAATATGGAAAGCCAAAGGCAAGAAAGAGTTTCCAATTCTCAAAGAGGTAATCGCCTACTTTATTTTTTTATTTCAATTTTCAGGAACGTCTAACAAAAATTACAATGATTAAACCATCATATAAAGAACTGCTTGATGCAGGTGTTCACTTCGGACACATGAAAAGAAAGTGGAACCCAAAAATGTTGCCTTATATCTTTATGGAGAGACAAGGTATCCACATCATTGACTTGAACAGAACAAGTGAATGTATGGTAGAAGCTGCCTCTGCAATGAAACAAATTGCAAAATCAGGTAGAAAGATAATGTTCGTAGCTACTAAGAAGCAAGCGAAAGATATCATCCAAGAAAAAGCAAAATCTGTAAACATGCCTTTCGTTACCGAAAGATGGCTTGGAGGTATGATGACTAACTTTTCTACGATCAGAAAGTCAGTAAAGAAAATGCAGAATATCGAAAGATTGATCGCTGATACTAATAATACTAGTATGACTAAAAAGGAGAAACTTACTCTAGATAGAGAAAGAATCAAATTAGATAGAGTACTTGGTGGTATCGCTAATCTTAATAGAATCCCTGCAGCTATGTTTATCGTAGATGTACACCATGAGCACATCGCTATCGATGAAGCTAAAAAATTAGGAATCAAAACTTTTGCAATGGTAGATACTAACTCTGATCCAAGAGTTGTAGACTTCCCGATCCCAGCAAATGATGATGCTTCTAAGTCTATCTCAGTAGTTACTGAATACTTAGTAAAAGCAATCAAAGAAGGATTGAGCGAAAGAAAAGATGCTAAAACTCAAGAAGCAACTGCATCTTAAGATAGCCTAGTTTTTATTGAACAAATTTATATAACAAATAGCAAATAGATATAATGAGCACGATTTCAGCAAAAGATGTAAAAGCGCTTAGAGAGCAGACCGGTGCTGGTATGATGGATTGCAAAAAAGCCTTGACTGAGTCTGGTGGCGATATGACAGGAGCAATCGAATTCTTAAGAAAGCAAGGTCAAAAGTTAAGTGCCAAGAGAGCTGACAGAGAAGCGAAAGAAGGTGTTGTAATAGCATTGATCTCTGACGACAAAACTAAAGGTATTGTTGTAAGATTAAGTTGTGAAACAGATTTCGTTTCTAAGAATGAAAGCTTTATTGAATTGACTAATAGTGTTGCTAAAGTTGCTTTAGAAGCTTTTCCAGCAGATAAAGAAGCATTATTGGCTACAGCATATGATGACATCACTGTAGGTGAAAAAGCAATCGAACAAACAGGCCTTATCGGTGAAAAGATAGAGGTTGCAGGTTACGAAAGATTGGAAGCAGGTATGGTAGCTCCATATATCCACATGGGATATAAAGCGGGAGTACTTGTAGGTCTTAACAAAGCAAGTGACGTAATATTTGATGCAGGTAGAGAAGTAGCAATGCAAGTAGCAGCTATGAAGCCTCTAGCTGTTGATAAAGATGGTATCGATGCTTCTGTAGTAGAGAAGGAAATCGAGATAGGTAAAGATATTGCAAGACAAGCTGGTAAGCCAGAAGCGATGTTAGAAAAGATCGCAATGGGTAAACTTAACAAGTTTTACAAAGAGAATACTTTACTGAATCAATTATTCGTAAAAGATAGTAAGCAGACAGTTGCTAGTTATCTAAAAACGAAAGATGCAGACTTAACCGTTACAGATTTCAAACATGTAACACTAGGATAAATTATTGAAAGAGCAACTTTTTAAAGTTGCTCTTTTTTTTTGCTTTTTTCTGAAGGACTAATGAATTATAACATCTTGATAGATATGAAAACTATACTAGGTGTTAATTTTTGAATTATAGCCCGTGCATCCTTTGAAAAGCAAATAGTAAATTTAAATTTGTGTAAGCAAAAAATAAAGATGAGCCTTAAATATAAACGCGTCCTATTAAAACTGAGTGGTGAATCTTTAATGGGTGACCA
>CALDEO010000164.1 GCA_937942465.1 uncultured Saprospiraceae bacterium | reverse complement strand
AAAACACCTAGGCTCAATCAGCCAAATAAAATGAGTAACTTATAGATCTTAAATAGATCGAGCATATATGACCGACGAAACCAGAAAAGAATTAGAGATCAAAATAAAAGCATTGATTGTAAAGTCAGAGCTAGATATATTCGATATGGAACAAAACTCTAAACCCATATCACCCGAAAACTCAATCGGTAGAATATCCAGAATGGATGCAATCAACAATAAGTCGGTTGTAGAAGCT
Source organism: uncultured Saprospiraceae bacterium (assembly GCA_937942465.1). Taxonomy (GTDB): domain Bacteria; phylum Bacteroidota; class Bacteroidia; order Chitinophagales; family Saprospiraceae; genus JAHDGW01. The sequence goes on along the minus strand of CALDEO010000164.1, from coordinate 2,612 downwards.
GCATTGCGCAACAAAAGGCAGAAACTTGGCAAACTAAAAGTAGCTCTAGCAAATATAGATAAACAAGGATTTGGGATATGCATGCAATGTAAAAACCCCATCCAACCAGCAAGAATCATGTTTATGCCAGAGTCATCTCGATGTGTTCATTGTGCAGCACGTCGATAGTAGGCAAAAAAAAACAGGGTTACTACTCGTTGTAGAACCCTGCATAACCCCAAAAAACCAATTGAAAACAATCTATCTTAAAATACCTTGCGGTATGATGTATCTGTTAATAATAACTTAACACTAAAAGTTATGTCCTTAAGACGGCAACAAAATTAAAGCCCACATTTTTTGTTAAAAAAAATTGAATAAAATTAAAATATCTTTGTTTCACAATACTTAACCTAAGTCAAATCCCTGTGGCCAAAATCAAGAAAGCATTCTTTTGTAGTAATTGTGGAGCACAATCTCCAGTATGGTCAGGTCAATGTCACTCTTGCAACGAGTGGAATACCCTGAACGAAGAGATTATCGCCAAACCCACTGCCCAAGAAGAAAAAAAGAGTGTATGGAAAGAACCATCCTCGCAAAAACCATTGACCGCCAAACGGATCGATGAGATACATACTGGCAAGACCGAACGCCTCATCACTGATGACGCTGAACTCAATAGAGTACTAGGAGGTGGTGTCGTACTAGGCTCACTTATACTCGTCGGCGGACAACCCGGCATCGGTAAGTCTACTCTCATACTACAGACCTCTTTAGCCTTGAAAGAACAGGTACTCTACGTATCTGGAGAGGAAAGCGAAGAACAAATAAAAATGAGAGCCCAGCGAGTAAGACCCGACGAAAGTAGCTGTCTTATTTTGACTGATATTAATATCAATAACATACTTAAAGTTGCTCAAAAAGTGCAACCCGCTCTACTTGTTATAGACTCTATACAGACGATATCGAGTCCATTCATAGAGTCTACACCTGGCAGTATCTCACAGATCAGAGAGTGTACGGGAGAGTTGCAACGATTTGCCAAAGAGACCGGTATACCCGTCATCATAATCGGGCATATCACAAAGGACGGTTCAATAGCAGGTCCCAAGTTACTAGAGCATATTGTAGATGTGGTATTACAGTTTGAAGGTGACCAAAACTATATATACAGAATACTCAGAACCCTTAAAAATAGATTCGGCTCGACCGATGAACTCGGAATATACGAGATGAAAGCTACAGGTATGCTACCCGTAGATAACCCCTCCGAGATGCTCCTATCTCAGAGTGAGGAGCTACTGTCCGGTAGTGCCGTAGCCGCCACGATAGAAGGCCTACGTCCTATGCTCATAGAGACACAAGCACTGGTGAGCCCGTCGGTATATGGTACACCGCAGAGATCAGCAACAGGATTTGACTTACGTCGAATGAGCATGCTACTCGCTGTATTAGAGAAACGATGTGGTCTAGCATTCGGTCAGAGTGATGTCTTCTTAAATATTGCTGGTGGTATCAAGATATCAGATCCGTCTATAGATTTGGCTGTAGCCACATCCTTGATATCATCGCTAGAAAACGAGCCCGTCAATCGTAAAATGTGTTTTGCTGGTGAGGTGGGACTATCCGGAGAGATCCGATCGGTATCCCGTATCGACCAAAGAATACAAGAGGCTGACAGGCTCGGTTTTGAGAAGATCATAGTAGCAAAAAACAATCTTAAAGGCCTAGATATCAGTAGATATGATATAGAAATCGAAGGAATTAGTAAATTAGATGATCTATTAAGATCGGTTTTTACATAATGAATACGTCATAGATACATTACCAAAAGTTAAAAAAACGATATGTCTAATTTTAAAAAAGTCTCCACTCTAGTTATCTCCATGTGCTTTATATTATCAAATATAAATGCTCAGATGATGACTGATGATATCTACTTTGAATACCTCATAGAGAAATATCCTGGTATTGACCAAGCAATAGAAAAGACGTATCATGATGCATTGCATAACACTACAAACAGAAATGAAGCGATATTATCTGTTCCTGTAGTTTTTCACGTAATATACAATACACCCGAGCAAAATCTAGCCGATGCTCAGATCATGGATCAACTGGAAGTACTCAATAGGGACTTCAGAAGGTTGAATGAAGATGCGTCTAATACTAGAGCTGAATTTATAAATATTGCTGAGGATGCACAGATAGAATTTTATCTGGCCGATAAAGATCCAGATGGAGGCACCACTACTGGTATCACACGTACGGAGACAGATGTAATTTCTTTTATTGAGTTTGATCAAGCTGCTGTACTTGCTGCAGTATTAGAATGTGGATTTGACCTAGAAGACCCAGAAGTACTCGCATGTATAGAGGAGGCATTAGCTGACTTAGACATTGCTCTCGATGGTATGAAAAATGAAGCTACAGGTGGTGTATCTCCTTGGGATACGGATCGATATTTAAATATTTGGACTTGTAACCTATCGATAGATGTAGCCGGTGAACAGACTCCTTTTTTATTGGGATTTGCATATCCTCCTGTGGGAGCACCTAACTGGCCAGATGATACCAATCCAGGACCATCAGTAGACGGTGTCACGGTACACTATGAAGTAGTCGGTCGTAAT
>CALDEO010000163.1 GCA_937942465.1 uncultured Saprospiraceae bacterium | reverse complement strand
CCGATTCCTTTGGATGCTCCTGTTACAATTATATTCATATTTGATAAACACTGTTTAGTAAAAGATAGTTAGACTTCAGTCTAATATATTGACAGTTCAACGTAAGTAAGCACATTGAATGAACAATTAGTGCTTAAATTTGGGCCAATATTAGACAAATGACATAAATAATGTCGAGACATCAAAATAAACTAACTTTGTAGGCTTATGTTTGATTACAAATGTGAAAACAATAAATGAATTTTAGTTACTTAGAACATTTCGGTAAATATATCCTTTGGCACAAACGCATCTATTCTCGCCCTGAGAACATGCGAATGTATTACAAAGAGCTCATTAGACAACTAGACGATATTGGAGTGGGTTCACTTCCGATTATTGCATTGATCTCAGTATTCTTGGGAGCAGTGACGGTGATCCAGTTTTATTATCAGATGGAGGGTACGTTGATACCACCATATTACATCGGGTATATCGTGAGAGATATGACGATCATTGAGTTGGCACCGACATTTACTTGTCTAGTCCTTGCCGGTAAGGTAGGGTCCAATATCGCCTCCGAGATCGGTGGTATGAGACAGAAAGAACATATCGATGCGATGGAGATGATGGGTGTCAATACCTCAGCATACCTTGTGACGCCTAAGATATTAGCGGCATTATTGATTATACCAATACTAGTGTCTATGTCGGCTGTGATTAGTATCATGGGAGGCTATCTCGCAAGTGTACCTACGGGGCTATTTACTGCGGCAGAGTATATTCAAGGATTACGATCTTTTTTTATTCCATATAACGTGGTTATGATGTTTGTCAAGGCGATTGTATTTGCCTACATACTGACATCAGTACCAGCATACCAAGGGTACTTTGTCAAAGGCGGAAGTATTGAGTTGGGTAAAGCGAGTACAAGGGCGGTAGTGTATAGTGATATTTTGATATTGCTTGCAGATTATCTCATTGCATTAGTATTGACAGCATAATGATCAGAATAGAAAATATAAAGAAGTCATTCGGTGATGTAGAAGTCTTGAAAGGGATAGATTTTACATTTGAGACGGGTAAGACCAATCTTATTATCGGTTTATCTGGAGCAGGTAAGACGGTGTTGTTAAAGATATTGATTGGATTATTTGAGCCTACTGCGGGTCATGTATGGTACAATGATCTTGATCTATGTAAGCTTGATCGCAAGCAGACCAAGGAACTGCGTATGCAAATCGGGATGCTTTTTCAAGGAAATGCATTGTTTGATTCGATGACGATAGAAGAAAACATCCGTTTTCCGATGGATATGTTTACTAAGTTGACTGCCAAGGAGAAGCTTAAACAAGTGAACTATTGTCTTGAGAGAGTCAGTCTAGAAGGTGTCAATAGTAAGTTTCCATCTGAGATCAGTGGAGGTATGCAGAAGCGGGTAGGGATTGCAAGAGCGATCGTCTTAAACCCAAAATACTTGTTCTGTGATGAGCCCAACTCAGGACTTGATCCGTTAACGGCAATTACTATTGATGAACTGATAAGTGGGATCACTACGGATAATAATATTACCACTGTGATCAATACACATGATATGAACTCTGTAATGGAGATAGGCGAAAAAATATGTTTGCTTAATAAGGGCTTGTTATCGTGGAGTGGTAGTAAGCAAGAAGTACTAGAAAGTGAGAATCAGACTTTGAATGATTTTATATTTGCTTCACCGTTTTTGCAGAAGTTGAGGGCTAGAGCTCTTAAGTAGTTTCATAGAAAATAATAAGCCCGAGTTTGACAATTCAAACTCAGGCTCTTTCGACTAAGGTCTCAAAATAAGAAAACTACGTCTTTAGTGGTGTTCAGCCACTTATATTTTAGGGGTTCTACTCTCTACAAACTTTTTCAACACGACTTGCGACGTATTGTTAAATCAAATATATAACAAATATATTCAATTTGAAAGTCTTTAGGCCTGAATGGTGCATAATAATGGATAATTTGCATAAAATAAGAGAATATTAACATTCTTCCTATATATTATTTCTTAGATTATAAACTTACTGGTACTCAGGAGCTAAGATTGGAGTAATTGACCTTGTAGGATCTAGAATCCATCGACACATTAATTATTCTCATATATTGATTTTTGAAACGCCAAGCGAGTCAATTGTTTATAATTATACTCTAACCTTGAGGGTGATTTAATTAAATATCCTGTATTACAATCTAAATATTTATCTATCTTTTTGGATGTAAAGTAATCTAAAGGTTGATTATCAATAAAAGCTTCATCATCTTGTGACTAAAGTAATAAAGTATGGTCTCTATCCATATTTGGAAGTCAATCTTTTAATGATTGTGGTACTATGTAGTATTCAAAAACAATAATAGAAATGTAGACAATTGTAAGTGCTGCATTTTTTAATAATGAAATTAACTAAAGAAAATATTGCCAGTCAGACTGATGAAGACTTAATCAAGAATATTGATCAAGATCGCAGATTAGTGCAGGCTATACTATATAATAGATATGAAAAACTGATCTATTATAAAGCAATATCTATGCTCAAGGATGAGCATATGGCCAAGGACTTGACGCATGATATTTTTATAAAAATATTTACGAGTATTGGTCAGTTTCAGGGTAGATCTAAATTTTCATTATGGGTTCACTCTATTTCATTTAATACTTGTGTTAAGTTTCTCAATAAGAATAAGAGGATAAAAATATTTGACATTGATGAAGAGCTTAACAACAATGAAGATTCGAGTCGAGAGGATATCAATGATAAAAAATTGCTAGAGCTTAGATTAGAGTCTTTACAGGAATATATGCTTGAGCTCAAAGAAGAAGAGCGATATCTTATGTTAATGAAGTATATTGATGGCCTTACAATCAGAGAAATATCGGAGATTACGAAAATCAAGGAAAGTGCCATCAAGATGAAGTTAAAAAGAACAAAGGTCAAACTATTTAATAAATACGAACCGTTAACAGACTAGATGTAGTATGGAGCAGAACAATAAAAATATAAAAGATAAGATCGCATCACAGTTTGAGCAGTTGCTTGCTAAAACTGAGACTGATCCTACACTTAAAAAAGAGGTATTCAGCACCTTGGCTAAAATAGAGGGGGCGGCTACGATCATTGATCTATTTACAAGCAAAATGATCAAAACGGAAAGTACTATTCTAGAAAATCTGGGTAATAAACTTCAAGATAATAAGGGCAACGAGCTATAATAAAAAATATGTTCTGCCTTTTTGTGACCATTTAAACATTCTCCACTCTCTATACTGTAATTGCGATTCAATGCAATGATTCTAACCAACGGCAATTACATTTTATAAAACAACCATTTTTTCGGAATACTCAGCATGTCCTGACATCAGGCGAGCCTGTCATTCTATTCATCACAAAAAAATAAATGAAAAAGTTAATCTTGAAATCATTTTTATTATTGCTGCCGTTTTTAGGTAGTGTACAAGCTTTTGCTCAAGTTGGAGGTATTAGTTATACACTTTCTCCATTTGCAGATTACAACTTATTCAATGAGAAGTCAGGTATCGGCGACGGTATTATCGGCGGAGCTCAATTGGGTCTAGGTTTTGGTCAGAATGTCGAATTGATGGCCAGCTATTCTCAAGGTTTCTCATTGCAGACAGACTTAGAGAATTTTGCATTTGATGTGACAGAAGAACAATTAGCAGCATTTGCTCCAGCTGATTTAGAATTAAAAAGATATGGAGGAGACGTTAAGTTTAATCTTTCGAGAGGTGCATTCTTGCCATACCTTACATTGGGTACAGGTATACAGTCGATAGGCTATGACTCACTCACTACGAGCAAGCAGATATATGTGAATGCTGGACTAGGTATTAAAGTAAGTGTTGCCAATAGATACACAATCGGTATCCAAGCGATGAATACAAGCTACAGATACAATGCAGTCAATAGCCTTCTTAATGACGAGGAGATAGAAAGTTATGGATTGGTAAAAGAAGATTACTTAACTGAAAGAATCAATAACTGGTCACTAAGAGCATCAATGGCATTCTATATCGGTGGTCGTAAACCAGGAGGTCTTACGGATGTAGATAGAGCATACTGGGACAACTTCTCAGGTGGGTTTAGTGGATTGAATGTACCATTGGAAGTTTCTTATTCTAAAATGGACTTCCACGAAGACTTACCATACAATGATACATGGATGGCAGGTGGTAGTGCCGGCTTTAACTTTGGACCATTAGTAGGTGTAAGAGGTTTTTACTGGAGAGCATTACAAGAAGATTCTTATACCAAGTTTGACGAGCTATCAATGTATGGTGGTGAGGCAAGATTCAAATTGAATGAAGGAAAAGGATTTACACCATGGTTGACAATAGGTGGTGGTAATATTCACGTAAGTGATGAGTATGTTGGAGTTGCAGATACACTTGCAAGTGCCAATCAAGGTTTCGCAATGGGTGGTCTAGGTATTGATTTACCATTTTCAAAGTATGTAAAAGCTACTGGATTCGTAAAGAGTATCGTAACAACTGCCGAAAACATCGAAGACCTTACAGCTCCTGAGGAGTTAAAATACTCATGGAACTATGGTGTAAGTGTCAACTTTGTATTAGGTAGAAAAAAGCAAAAAATCGATGTAGTAGAGCAATCTACAATGGACGATTATATACTTGCTAATGACGCTGATAATCTAGCTGCAACAGAAGAATTAAAAGATCAGTACGAAAATAAGATCGTAGCACTAGAGGCTCAACTTGCACAAGCGATAACAGAGCAAGATGTAGACGAAGTAAAAAAGCTATCAGAAGAAAAAATGAAAGCTGAGCAAATCGTAGATGAGTTAACTAAGAACGCATACACTGCATATAATGGGGGCAATCAGCCGTCTCAGATGTTGGGAGGTATGAATGTATCTAACAATAGAGGACAGCAGAGTGGTATCAATATGACACCAGCAGAGTTTCAGTTATTGTTGAGAGATCTTATGGATGATCGTAGAAGTAATGCTCCGGTAGCAACAGTGGCAGCACCTGCTAGCAATAGTAATAATGGTGATGATATCAAGTCAGCTCTTGCAGACTATGATAAAGATCAACAGATAGCACAGCTTAAAGAAAACATGGGAGACATCAAGATGACCTTGAAGGACATGAATGCCATGAATATGAAGCTTGCGGATGACAACAACTCTAATATAGAGAAGATGTTAAACACATTCAACGATAGATTTTCTACACTAGAGAGAAGACTTGATAAGAGTAGTAACGACTTAGATATGTTGAAGCAACGTCAAGGATCTATCGAAAAAAGTATGTCTAATACTGAAGGTGCTGTGATCGAGATGGAATCATTCGAAAGTAAGCAAATCACTAAAGACATAGAGTATACTAATCAAAGGTTAGAAGATCTAAGATCGTTGATGATCGAGTCGCTTACGAGAATGGAGCAAAATCAAGCTTCTAATCAAACAATAATCGAGAGAGAAGTTGAAGTAGAAGTAATCAGAGAGCCTAAAGTACAGAAGCCATCAAATGCTTCTAAAGTACAATCAGACGTTAATGTCGGTCCAGCTAATGGGTTTTTCTCTAAATTTAGATACAAAGGAATGTCTGGTTTTACTGGATTTAACGTAGGAGGACCAACAACATTTAACTTAGGATATAGACTACACTATCAAGTAGGTGGTGATAACTCTAAAGTTGAGTTTATGCCAGAGTCATTTTTTGGATTGGGATCACCAAGTACATTCGGTATATCTGCCAATGTTTTATACAAGATCGACTTTTTAACAAAATCTAAGATGGTGAAGCCATATGTAGGTTTTGGTTTAGGATTGTTGAAAGTAGGAGATGATCAAGATGCTGATAAGCTTACAGGTTCATACAACTTCATCGTAGGGTCTTCACTCAATGTATGGTCAGGTGATTTATATGTAGACTTTACAGCTCGTAACGCATTCAAATACAATCAATTGATTGTCGGGTATAGATTCCCATTTTAATAGTATTACCCCGTGAACTTAGGCCTAGTGTGATTGCTGGGCCGAGTTCATTTTTAAATAAAACTTAAACCAACTAACTTACAAATAATTCAAAATGGAATATTTAGAAAATTTAACAAACAGTCTTAGTACACAATTTGGCAATGTATTACCAGGTGTATTAGGTGCAGTAATCGTCTTAATTTTAGGGTTTTTTATTGCTAAAATAGTAAAGGGTATTATCCGTAAGGTAATGACCAAAACATCTATAGATGAGAAAATTGGTGAAAAATTACAGACAAGCTTTAGAGTTGATAATTTTGTAGCAACATTATTTTACTACCTCATCTTGATTTATGCATTGATGATTGCTCTTAATCTTCTCGGAGTAGATGGAGTATTAGCTCCTTTAGAGAAAATGATGCAAGATTTCATGGGTTTCTTACCTAATGTTATTGCAGCAGGAGTTATAGGATTTGCTGGTTATATGATTGCAAGTATCGCATCTGAGGCTACAGCATTCTTAACTGCGGGAGTTGAGAAGTTTGGACAGAAAAACGGTATTGATACAGGTAACATCAGTATTGCTAAGATCATCAAGCAATTGGTATTCATATTCATATTTATTCCGATTCTTATCGTTGCATTGGATACATTGAAGATGGAAGCGATCTCTGAGCCAGCTACAGAGATGTTGCAACAGTTTATGCTAGCAGTACCACGTATCATTGCAGCAATAATATTACTCGGTGTATTCTATATCGCAGGTAAGTACTTAGTTGCAATGGGAGTAGGATTGTTAAAGAGCTTTGGATTAGACAATATGTCTTCTAATCTAGGATTGGGCAATGTATTAGGTAGTACTTCGCTTTCGCAAATAATAGGGAACATCGCTATGTTCTTCATTATGTTTACAGCAGTGATCGCAGCGGTAGATAAGTTAGATCTAGTACAGATCGGAGGTATTCTTAATGATATCATGGATATCGCAGGTAGAGTATTCTTTGGTATGATCATATTAGCAGGTGGGGTATTTATCTCTAACCTTGCTTCAAAAGCAATGAGTGCCAATAAAGACAACGAATGGTTGAGCTCAGTAGT